>DAITMY010000033.1:0-13404 GCA_036834925.1 Asticcacaulis sp. | reverse complement strand
ACGCTGAAGCTACGGATTGATGCCTATTCCAGCCGCATCCACAACACGATCAACCAGATCTACGTGCCGGAACCGGGCGCGACCTTTGGCAAATATTTCTATACCAACCTGCCCGGCACCAGCAAAAGCCGAGGCTTGGAAGTGCTGGCGGACTATGATGCCCGGATCGTCTTTGGTCAGCTAAATCTGGATCTTCAGAAACAAGACCTAGCCAGCGGAAGCAATGCCACCTTCCTACCGGAACGCCGGGATATGCTGCTGGTCGGCATGCGTCCGTTCGGCGAGGCGTTCAGCGTGTCAGTGCGCACACGCGGATCCGGCAAGACCCGCCTGATCGTGGACAATGCAGCGATCCGCAACCCGTCCTATCGCTTGGTGGACCTGATGGCGGACTGGCGGGTGTCGCCTTCCGTGCGGCTGTCCGCATCGGTGCTCAATCTTCAGGACAAGTTGCATACGCCGCTTTACAGCGTTGATGACAAAGGCATGGGGCGGACAGCCAATGTCCGCCTGACCGGCACGTTCTAAGGCCCGCGCCTTCTAAATGATGTCACTCAGACCCGGCGACTTCTCCCGCCGACACCTCAACCCGGACTGGGCTTGCCCGGTCCGGGCTTATTTTTAGCTCAGGACCCGAGCTTGATCAGAGTGCTGCCGGCAAAAAACGCGGCGTAACCCAAGGCCCCGAAATAAACCACAGTGACCACGTTCATCACATAGCTGGCCAAGACCAGCACCCCGTCACGCTGGGCGATGCCCGCTGACAGAAACAGGATCGCCAGACCCGGGAACGTATTGGAAAACGGAATAAAGCCGAGCGGGGCCATCAGCAACAGACCCGCCGCCGTCAGAACCAGGCCATTGAAGCGGTTCATCCCTGGCCCGCGCGTCAGGAACAACAGACGCGGTTTTACGAACCGATCCACCTTACGCAGGATCTTCACGCCCCGCTCCAGCACCGGCACCAGCTTTTCTCGGTTAAGCTGACGGTCAGCGATTTTAGATGGCAACCACGGCAAGCGGTTAAAGGTGATAGCGATCCCGATTAGCACGATCCCCGCCCCGAACACGGTCGAGACCCCCGGGATCGATACGGGCACCAGAAACGGCAGCGAAATCAGCGCACAGATAATCAGCAACCCGCTTTCGCCCATCTTGGCCAGCAGATCGCGCAAAGTGATGTGCTCACCCTCCATCGCCCGGATCATGTCCTGAAGGACATCGCTGGTCTTTTGGGTGGTATCTTTAAAGCCAATAGAGCCGGTCATGAGATTATCTTTATGATCAAACGTCATTAGGAAGGCGTAGTGCGCGCCCCCTTAACACCGAATGCCAACAAGGACGAGGGCGTTCCCGGAAAAGACCGCACGGGAATTCAGTTTATTCCCCGTCCCTCTCCTTGCGGGTTGTCTCAGCCAGACCATGGCCCAGTGCCTCGCGTCCGTCGAACACAAAGCATTCCCCCTGCCAGAGGCTTTGTTCCGGCGGGATTTTCTCCAGATAATTCAGAATACCGCCCTTGAGGTGATAGACTTCGGGGAACCCTTGTTTGAGCATATAGGCACTGGCCTTTTCGCAGCGGATCCCGCCGGTACAGAACATCGCCACCCGTGGATGGGTTTCCGGCGACAAGTTCGCAGTCACATAGTCAGGAAAGTCACTGAAACTCTCTGTCATGGGATCCACCGCGCCGGCAAAGGTGCCGTAGGTGATCTCATAGTGATTGCGGGTATCCAGAACGATCACGTCCGGATCCGAGATCAGGGCGTTCCAGTCTTCGGGCGCCACATAGGTACCGACCACATCGCGTGGATCGGCCACAGGCTGTTTGAGCGTCACAATTTCACGCTTGAGCCGGACCTTCATCCGTTGAAACGGCACAGTGCTGGCTGTGGAATATTTCAGCTCAAGATTATCCAGTCGCCCACCGAACATTAGCCCTTCGGTCAAGGCCTGAATGACAGCGGCAATGCCCGCTTCGGACCCGGCGATGGTGCCGTTGATCCCTTCGGGAGCCAGCAGGAGGGTTCCGATCAAGCCATGCTCAAGGCAAAGGGCCTTAAGCGGTCCGCGTAGGGCTTCAAAGTCAGGCAAGGCCACAAACTGGTAGAGGGCCGCAACAGTATAGGTCATGCCGGGCGGATTATCACAGGCCCGGATGGAGGCCAACCATCAGGGTCGCGCGTCCAGTCGTCACACCAGGGCTGAATCCCGAACCTGACTCGAAGCCCGATGCCGGTCGATCATATCGAACAGAACTGTGCGAAGGTGTTCCGCATCGCCTTGACGGGCTATGGCCTCAAGCATGTCGATATCAAACCGGGTAATACCGCGGGTCGGATTGCGCTTACGCAGTTCCATCACCCCGTCGGTAAAGGGAACGCGCAATTCGTCAGACGCGATCAGAGATTCCTGGAGCCGCTCCCCGTCTCGCAATCCTGTCACTTCAATCTGCATATCCTGTCCGGGTACAAGCCCAGCCATACGGATCATTTTTTCGGCCAATTGGCGGATTTTGACCGGTTCACCCAACTCCAGCACGAACAAACGGGCGGGCGCCGGGCCACGCTTGGCACTCGTAACCGCCGCCAGCATCACGAGCTGGACGGCTTCATGGATCGTCATGAAGTAACGCTCGGCATCAGGGTGCGTGAGTGTAACCGGCCCCCCTGAGGCAATCTGCTTGCGAAACACTTCGACGACAGACCCCGTCGAACCCAGCACATTGCCAAATCGAACCGCACAGAATTGCGTCCCGGTCACTTCGCTTTCGGCGCAGACTAAGGACTCCGCCATGTATTTCGTGGCGCCCATAACATTATTTGGGTTAACCGCCTTGTCCGTAGAAATCTGGACCATCTGGGCCACGCCGTGGGCCTGACAGGCGCGAATAATGTTTCGTGTGCCGATCACGTTCGTTAGGACGCCTTCAGTCGGATTATGCTCAACGAGATAAACATGCTTAAGCGCAGCCGCATGGAAAACAATATCCGGCTGCTCACGTTCAAAGACGTGGTCAATTCGGCTAACGTCGCGGATATCGGCCATCACATCTGAAACGGACGCATCCGGATAGTCCCGAAAGAGTTCAGTATGGATGTTGAACAGCGCCAGTTCAGAATTTTCCAAAAGCGATATGTGCGCCGCGTTAAGACTGGCAGCCAACCGGCAAATCTCCGAGCCGATCGAACCGCCTGCCCCGGTAACCATAACACGACGGCCACGAATGAGGTCGCTCAGGGCAGATTCGTTGAAGGCTACAGGATTCCGGCTCAGTAATTCTGACAAGGCACTGTCGGCGACTACTGAACGAAGAGACATATACGACCTCTGTTATTCCAAGTCCGCATCTTCACGCGGATAAACGCTCTAACGATCGCTGAAAATTGCAACCGCCCCTACTCGCCCCATAGACGCCTTAAACCACACTTTCGCGTGCAGGCACAAGCGCCGGGGTGAAATTTCGCTCAGAGTGTGCTTTTTAACACTCTGTTTCCCAATCGACCATCACCACCTGATTATGACAAAAGCGTAAGCTGCCAAAGCACTTGGTCCCTTGGATGGTAGCGAAGCTTGCTAACACGCCGGGGAGGCAGTTTTATGACGTTTTTGGGTAAACCAAGCCATGAATTAGGCCGAGTGCGGACAATATGGATGCCCCACACTAAAGCCATCATGCTCGCCTTGACAGCGCTAGCCATGTCCCCGCTCGCAAGCCCGGTTAAGGCAGAAACGGCCATGGCAATCAACAATGCGGCCTCGGCGAATGCAGCCCCTCTCAAGGTGGCCCCGCTTACCCCGACCTTTCGGCAACTGCCGAACGGTTTGAAGGTTTATGCCATGCGCGATACCAGCACTGCGACCGTGTCGGTGCATGTCTGGTACGATGTGGGCTCCAAAGATGACCCCAAGGGCCGCTCGGGCTTTGCCCACCTGTTTGAACATATCATGTTCAAAAGCACCAAGAACCTACCCAATGAAACGTTTGACCGGCTCACCGAAGATGTGGGGGGCATGAACAACGCCTCGACGGCGGACGATTATACCAATTATTTCGAGATGGTCCCGGCGCATCACCTCGAGCGGATCCTGTTTGGCGAAGCCGACCGGATGGGCTCGCTAGTGATCGACGAAGACGTGTTCAAGTCCGAGCGCGATGTGGTCAAGGAAGAATACCGCCAGCGAATTCTGGCGTCGCCGTATGGCAAGATTTTTGGGCTTTATTTGCCCATGGCGACCTATAGCGTCCACCCCTATGCCCGTCCGGGTATCGGCTCGATCGAGGAACTGGATGCGGCGACCGTCGCGGATGTGCGCGCGTTCCACGCCGCCTATTATCGCCCGGATAATGCCGTGCTGGTGGTGGCCGGGAATTTTGACCCGGCCCAGCTCGACCGCTGGATCGATCAGTATTTTGGCCCGATCAAGACCCCGAAACGGGCGATCCCGCGGGTATCGGTGCGTGAACCGGCCCGGACCACAGCCAAGAGTCTGACAGTCTATGAACCGAATGTGCCGCTGCCAGCCATTGTTCTGAACTACCAAGGACCGGACGCTCGCAGCCCGGACCTGGCCGCTTTCCGGGTGCTCGAAGCGATCCTGTCGCGCGGCGATAATTCGCGTCTCTATAAGAGCCTCGTCTATGATCAGCAGATCGCCGCCAGCACCTTTACGTCCTTTGATCTAGCCAAGGAGGCCGGTGCCCTGACATTTGCCGCCATCCTGTCGGGCGGCAAGTCGCCGGATGAGGGGATGAAGGCGCTCAAGGCGGAAGTCGACCGGCTGAAGACGAGCCTTGTGAGTGAGGCAGAACTGGCAGAAGCCCGCAATGAGCTGTTGGCGGAAACCCTTGCGGGCCGGGAGACGGCCTTTAACCGGGCGTTTGAGCTAGCCAATTCCGTGATCCTCTATGGCGATCCGAAACGGGCCGACAGCCTGCTGGCCGATATCCAGAAGGTGACCGCCGCAGACATTCAGCGTGTGGCCAAGACCTGGTTTGACCATGGCAAGTCCGTAGAGATCCGCTATCTGCCCGAAGCCATGAAGCCCGCCAATGCCAAGAGCGATACCATTGCCCTTGCGCCCACGGTTGTTACCCAGGCCATCGATATTCCGGCAGACGAAATCCCCGTCTGGACGCTGTTACCTGAAGACCAGCGCACACCCCTGCCCCAGCCGGGCACACCGGTGTCCCCGGTGATCCCGACCGCGGAGCGCTTCAAACTGGCCAACGGCCTTGAAGTGATTGTCTCGCCGGACACGGATCTGCCACTGATCTCGGCCGTCCTGCGGGTCCGCTCCGGGGCCTATGCCGATGCCGACAAGGCGGGCCTCGCCAATATGACCAGTGACATGGTCACGCGCGGCACCCGCACCCGCTCAGCGCCCGACATCGCGGCCGCAATTGAGTCGCTCGGGGCCAACCTGTCGGCGGGGGCAAACTATGACAGTTCGACCCTGTCGCTCAGCAGCACCAGCCCGAACTTTGAAGCCGCGCTGGCCGTGATGGCCGATGTGGCCGTCAATCCGGCCTTTGCGACTGAGGAACTGGAGCGTCAGCGCCAGCAAGCGCTGGACGGGCTGTCCGTCTCGATGAAACAGCCCGGCTTCCTGGCCAATTCGGCCCTGAACAGCAGTGTGATCGCCAAGGGGACCTACAGCACCCCGATTGGTGGGACCCCGGCGAGCCTCAAGGCACTGACCTCGTCGGATCTAAGTGCATTTCACAAGAACTACTGGACCCCGAACAATGCGATCTTGGTCCTCAGCGGCGACATCAGCGCCAAGCAGGCCCGCACCCTAGCGGAAAAAGCTTTCGGCGGTTGGGCGCGCCCGCAAGCCAGCGCATCCGTGAAAATGGAGGTCGTGCCCTCCAAACCGGAGAGCCTGATTGTCAATCTGCCGGGCTCAGGCCAGGCTGCGGTCACGGTTGGCTTCCGGGGCATCGCCCGCAACCATGCGGACTTCCATGCGCTTCAGGTGACCAACAGCATTCTCGGCGGCGGCTATTCAGCGCGCCTCAATCAGGAAATTCGCATCAAGCGCGGCCTGTCCTATGGGGCCAATTCGAACGTAGCGGCCCGTAAGCTGCCCGGGACCCTGATCGCCTCAGCCCAGACCAAGAATGTCTCTGCCCCCGAGGTGATGGACCTGATGAAAGCCGAGTTGAACCGCCTTGGCACCACCACGCCGAGCGAAGCCGAACTGACGGCCCGCAAGGCGGTGCTGATCGGGGGCTTTGGCCGGTCGATTGAGACCATCGGCGGTGTGGCCAGCCAGCTGTCCGAGCTTGCCACCTATGACCTGCCGCTGACGGACCTGTCGGCCTATATCGGGCGGATCTCAGCGGTGACGGCGGCCGATGTGCAGCGGATCGGCAAAACCTATTATGACCCGTCAAAAGCCCATTGGGTCGTGGCAGGCGATGCGTCGGCCTTTGAAGCAGAAATCCGCAAGCGTCGTCCCGAGACCCGGGTGATCAAGGCGGAAGATGTTCTGAAGTAAGCTGCAAAGCGGAACCGAAAAATCCCCGGAGCCTCAGGCCCCGGGGATTTTTTTATGCCGAAGCGATCACCTGGTCCTAGGCGCGCTTTTCGCTCTGGCGCTGTTCGAGGGCCAGAAGCTCACGCGGCATCACCTCGACAAAGGCTTTGAGGGTTTGGGACCAATCCGCCAACAGACGCTCGGCCGTCAAAGACCGCGTCGTCTCAAGGTGACGCACCACCAACGCCTTCAGCTCGGCGACTCGGGCCTCGCTGACCGGACGCAGGATGACACTGTCGGGATTATGCTCGGTCGACAGCCGCTGGTCGGGGTCATAGACCCAGGCCACGCCGCCGCTCATCCCAGCCGCAAAGTTCGCGCCCGTGGGGCCAAGGATCACCGTCACACCGCCGGTCATGTACTCGCAGCCATGGGCCCCGCAGCCTTCGACCACCGCCATGGCCCCGGAATTGCGCACGGCAAACCGTTCGCCCACCGTCCCGGCCACATGCAGGGCGCCCGAAGTTGCCCCATAGAGCAAGGTGTTGCCCGCCAGTGCCTGGCCCGAGCGCCGGGTTTTCGGCGTGATCAGGATCGTCGCCCCCGACAGCCCCTTGCCCACATAGTCATTGGCTTCACCCGTCAGGTTCAGCGTCAGACCGCGCACGGCAAAGGCCCCGAAGGACTGGCCCGCCGCCCCACGCAGATTGAGCGTCAGGTGTCCATCGGGCAACCCGTCCGGCCCAAAGGCCCGCACCAGCGCCGAGGAGGTCCGGGTGCCCACCGCGCGCTGGGTGTTGCGCACACTATAGGTCAGGGACATCTTTTCCCCGCGCTCCAGCAACGGCGCGGCATCGCGCAGGATCTGGGCATCAAGGGTATCGGGCACATAGTTGCGCTCAGTCGCCGGGGTCACCGGGGCGTGGGGATCGGCCTCGACCCGTACCAGCAACGGGTTCAAGTCCAGATCGTCCAAGTGCCCGGCACCGCGCGAGACCTGTTGCAACAGGTCGGTGCGGCCCACGGCGTCCTCAAGACGGGTCAGCCCCAGTTCGGCGAGGATTTCACGCACTTCCTCGGCAATGAAGGTGAACAGATTGACGATCTTGTCCGGCGTGCCGGTAAAGCGAGCACGCAGACGTTCATCCTGGACGCAGACCCCCACCGGGCAAGTGTTGGAATGGCATTGGCGCACCATCAGACAGCCGATAGCGATCAGCGACGAGGTGCCAATCCCGAACTCTTCGGCTCCGAGCAGCGCCGCAATGACGACATCGCGCCCGGTGCGCAAACCGCCGTCGGTACGCAGCCGGATCTGGCCGCGCAGATTGTTCAGCGTCAGGACCTGATGGGCTTCGCTGAGGCCGATTTCCCACGGCAGACCCGCATGCTTGATCGAGCTGAGTGGCGAGGCCCCGGTTCCCCCGACCTGGCCCGAGACCAGAATGGCGTCGGCCTTGGCCTTGGCCACCCCAGCGGCCACCGCGCCGATCCCCGATTGCGAGACCAGCTTGACCGTGACCCGGGCGTCCGGGTTGATCTGCTTAAGATCGTAAATCAGCTGGGCCAGATCCTCGATCGAGTAGATGTCATGGTGCGGCGGCGGGCTGATCAGGCCCACACCCGGCGTGGCATGACGCATACGGGCAATGAATTCTGTGACCTTAAAGCCAGGGAGCTGACCGCCCTCGCCGGGCTTGGCCCCTTGAGCAACCTTGATCTCGATTTCTCGGCATTGGTTGAGATACTCAGCCGTGACGCCAAAGCGGCCCGAGGCGATCTGTTTGATCGCGGAATTGGGGTTATCCCCGTTGGGTCGGCGCACATAGCGTTCCGGATCCTCGCCGCCTTCGCCCGAAACCGACCGGGCGCCGATGCGGTTCATGGCGATGTTCAGCACCTCATGCGCCTCGGGGCTAAGCGCCCCCAGTGACATGCCCGGGGTGACAAAGCGCTTGCGGATCTCGTTGACGCTTTCGACGTCCTCAAGCGCCACAGGACGCGCCGCTGGACGCCAGGCCAGAAGATCACGCGGCGCGGTCGGGGCCATGACCGCGACGGCCTTGGAATAGGTCTTATAGGTCGCGTAATCGCCGCGCGTGGTGGCATCTTGCAGCAAGTGAATCAGCTTGGGCTGATAAAAATGGGTCTCGCCCGCGGCCCGCAGCTTGTAGAAACCGCCAATCGAGGGGACGGCGCGCGGGTCATCCCAAGCGCGGGCATGCAGTTCCACCAGCTTTTCCGCGATCCCATTCAGGCCGATCCCGGAAATGCGCGAGGTCACACCGGGGAAGAATTCGTCCACCAGCGCCCGGGACAGACCCAAGGCCTCGAACTCATAGCCGCCGCGATAGGAGGAGATGACCGATATCCCCTTCTTGGCC
Organism: Asticcacaulis sp.; assembly: GCA_036834925.1. Taxonomy (GTDB): domain Bacteria; phylum Pseudomonadota; class Alphaproteobacteria; order Caulobacterales; family Caulobacteraceae; genus Asticcacaulis. Next base: position 4,537 of record DAITMY010000033.1, on the reverse strand, counting down.
AGAATCTTCATCAGACCGGCCTCAATCGAGGCCTTGTAATTCAAACAGGCTTTGCGCAGGTCCTGACCCGGATAGCGGCCCTGGTCCATGCGGGACAAGAACAGATCCTGGGCTAGATAGGGATTGATGGCCGTAGCCCCAACCCCCACCAGCACGGCAAAGGCATGGGCATCCATCACCTCGGCGGCGCGCACGATCAGCGAGACATAGGAGCGCAGACCATCGGCGACCAAGCGGGCGTGAACCCCGGCGGTGGCCAGGATCATGGGCACGGCGACGCGGTCCGCATCCGAGGCCTCGTCCGTCAGCACCAGCATCGCCGCCCCATCACGGACGGCGGCCACGGCCTGATCACGGATCCGGTCAAGCGCCTGACGCAGGGCCGGACCAGCGTCCTCGCCCGGTACCGGGCGGGTAAAGGTGCAGTCAATCGACACCACATGCGCGGCCCCGACCGTCTCTAACATACGGCTATACATGCCACTGGTCAGGAACGGACTTTCGAGCACGAATACGTCGGTCTGGGTCGCGTCCTCAGCGAGGATATTGCCGAGGTTCTTGAAGCGGGTCTTCAGGCTCATGCCCGCCGCTTCGCGCAAGGGATCAATCGGGGGATTGGTGACCTGGGCAAAGTTCTGGCGGAAATAGTGGGCCAGCGGTCGCCATTGATCCGACAGGACCGCCAGTGGGCTGTCGTCGCCCATGGAGCCAATGGCTTCCTTGCCGTCGCGGATCATGGGGTCAAGGACCATGTCGAGGTCTTCGAGCGTATAGCCCGCCGCCATCATCCGCCGGGTCAGGGTCTCGTCCGTGGCGCTGCGGGGCTCGGGTCCGGGGCCGATCAAGGGCTCCAGATCGGTCATGTTCCCCAGCCACTCGGTATAGGGATGTTGGGCCGCTAGGGCATCAATCAGCGCGGTTTCATCATAGAGCTGGCCCGTTTCGAGATCCGCCGCAATCATCCGACCGGGCGAGATATGCCGCCGCGCCTTGACCCGATCATCGGCAATCCCGGTCATGCCGGCTTCAGAGCCGACAATCAGCAAGCCATCATGGGTTTCAGCCACGCGCAGCGGCCGCAGACCATTGCGGTCCTTGCCCGCAATCACCCAGCGCCCGTCGGTGGCACAGATCGCCGCCGGACCATCCCAGGGCTCCATCACCGCATTGGCATAGGCATAGAGCGCCCGGTGCGCGGGGGACATGGTCCCTTCTTGCTTGGCCCAGGCTTCGGGGATCAGCAGGGTCTTGGCCATGGGGGCTGAGCGTCCGGCCCGAACCAGCACTTCGAACACATTGTCGAGGGCGGCCGAATCCGAGCCGCGCGGCTGGATCACCGGCTTGACCGTGGCATCATCGGTGCCAAAGGCGGTGGCGGCCATGCGGATCTCATGGCTTTTCATCCAGTTGATATTGCCGCGCAGGGTGTTGATTTCCCCGTTGTGGGCCAGCATCCGGAACGGCTGGGCCAACCGCCATTCGGGGAAGGTGTTGGTCGAAAAGCGCTGGTGGAAAATCGCCACATTCGAGGCAAAGCGCGGATCAAGCAGGTCCGTATAGAAGTCATCGATGTGCTCAGCCCGGAACATGCCCTTGTAGATCAGGGTCTTGGCAGAGAACGAACACAGGTAAAAATCAGGCAGATTGGCCGCCTCGATGCGCTTTTCAATCCGGCGGCGGATCAGGAACAAGGTGCGCTCCAGCGCTTCACCGTCCAGACCACCGGGCGGGGCCAGCATGATCTGTTCGATTTCCGGGCGGGTGGCATTGGCGCGTGTGCCCAAAACCGCAACATTCACCGGAGTCTGACGCCAGCCATAGAGATAGAACCCGGCGCGCAGGACTTCGGATTCAACGATGGTCCGGGCCGCTTCCTGCGCGCCAAGGTCCGTACGGGGCAGGAACACCTGGCCGACCACAATCGGTCCGGCCCGGCGCGTCTCGCCCACCTGGCTGATCTGTTCGGCGAAAAAGTCCTGGGGCACGCCCAGCATGATCCCGGCGCCGTCGCCGCTCTTGCCGTCAGCATCGACCGCGCCCCGGTGGAACAGAGCCTTCAACGCGGCCACGGCCAGTTCGACCACCTCGCGGCGGGCCTGGCCATCAATGGCACAGACAATGCCCACGCCGCAGGCATCGCGCTCGGAGGCCGGATCATAGCTGCCCGCATCGATCAGACGCTGGCGCTGGGCTAGGAAATGAGAATAGGCGGATGCGGTCATTATTCGGCAGCCTCCGGCAGACGCTGAGCACTTTGAGTCAAGTAATGGTGAATATCCCGCGCGGCGTCTTGGCCTTCGCGGACGGCCCAGACAACGAGGGAGGCACCCCGGACGATATCGCCCGCGGCAAACACCCCGGGAACCGTGGTCTGGAATTCCCCGGCAAGGGTCGCCAGCGTGCCCCAGCGCGTGGTCTCTAGGCCCGGCGCATCGAACAGACGCGGCAGATCCTCTGGCTCGAAGCCCAGGGCCTCGATGACCAGATCTGCGGGCAGATCGAATTCCGCCGCCGGGTCACTGGCGGGCAGTTCTTCGATCCCCTGACGCCCTTGGGCATCGGGGGTGGTCAGGCGCATGCGGTGGGCGCGCACGCCGGTGACGGTATCGGCATCGCCCCGGATCGCGCGCGGGGCAGCCAGCCATTCAAAGCGCACACCCTCTTCCATGGCATTGGCCACTTCGCGGTCTGAGCCCGGCATATTGGCCCGGTCGCGCCGGTAAAGGCAGGTGACACTCAGCGCGCCCTGGCGGACGGCGGTACGGACACAGTCCATGGCCGTATCCCCGCCCCCGATCACCACGACGCGCTTGCCCTTGGCATTGAGCACGCCCGACTCATAGGCCGGAACAGCATCGCCAAAGCCAACCCGATTTGAGGTCGTCAGATAATCCAAGGCGGCCACCACGCCCGCGCTGCCACAGCCGGGCACCGTCAAGCGGCGCGCCTTATAGACCCCCGTCGCGATCAACACGGCATCATGGCGGGCCTGAAGCTCGGCAAAGGACAGATCCTGGCCAATACGGGTGTTGAGGACAAAGGACACGCCCCCCTCAGCGAGGCGATTCGTCCGACGGGCCACCACGTCCTTTTCCAGCTTAAAGCCCGGAATGCCATAGACCAGCAGGCCCCCGGCCCGGTCCCACGCATCATAGATCGTCACCGCATAACCTAGAGTCCGCAGGCGATCCGCCGCCGCCAGACCCGCCGGACCTGCGCCGATGATCCCCACCGACTGGCCGCGCTCCGTTTCTGGACGCAGCGGCTCGACCCAGCCGTTTTCAAAGGCCATATCGCCTAGGAACCGTTCGACCGAGCCGATGGTGACGTTTTCCCAGCCCGATTGTTCCAGCACGCACAGGCCTTCGCACAGGCGGTCCTGAGGACAGATGCGGCCACAGATTTCCGGCAAGGCGCTGGTGGCGCTCGAAAGGGCATAGGCGTCCTGATACTGGCCCTCGGCGGTCAGGCGCAGCCAGTCCGGAATATTGTTCTGGAGCGGGCAGCCGGACTGACAGAACGGCACGCCGCATTGAGCGCACCGCGAGGCCTGTTTCGACGCTTCGCCCGGTTTGAAATCCGCATAGATTTCGCCGAACCCCTGAATGCGGGTTGAGGCCTCGGATTTGTCCGGCGCGCGTCGTGTTTCCACGACGAAACGGTTCGTTTCGCCCGTCATGGCTTTTGTCCTTCCTGAACAGAAAAGCAGTCCGGGCGTGGAAATCACAGCCCGAACCGCCAGAAAAGCGCAATTTTATCCCGAAAGAAAGCCCATTAAATATGACTATTGAAATATTTTATCCGCATAAGGCTTATTTTGGGTGAAACGGGCTTGAGAAAACCCAAGCCCGTTCTGGGATTAGCTGTGCAGGGCCTCTCCATGTTGGGTAGTATCGAGGCCTTGGACTTCGTCTTCGTCGCTGACACGCAGGCCCACAGTGAGGCGACAAAGCCACAGTATCGCGGCCGTCAGCACCGCACTCCAGAGGGCCACAATAAGGGCGCCGACCAATTGCTTGAGCACATCCGCCCCGCCGGAGAGGGCGTTGACCGAAACCGTCGCAAACACTGCCGTTAAGACGGCCCCGACCAGTCCGCCGATGCCGTGCAAGCCAAATGCGTCTAGACTGTCGTCGTAGCGGAACTTGGCCTTGAGCCAGGTCGAAGCGACATAACAAGCCACACCGGTCAGGAGCCCAATCGCCATGGCCCCGCCCGGCGCGACAAACCCGGCGGCGGGCGTGATGCCGACCAGACCGGCAATCAGGCCGGATAACATGCCAAGCAGCGTCGGCTTTTTGCGACTGATCCATTCGGGCAGGACCCAGCCCACCACTCCTGTAGCGGCCGCCAAAAGCGTATTGAGCAAGGCCATGGCGGCAATCGAATCCGCAGCCCAGGCGGACCCGGCGTTGAATCCGATCCAGCCCACGAACAGCAGGCTGCCGCCGATCATCGTCAGCACGAGGTTGTGCGGGGCGAGATTATCGCGGCCATAGCCGCGCCGTTTGCCCAGCATCAGGGCACAGACCAGCCC
>DAITMY010000032.1:0-13424 GCA_036834925.1 Asticcacaulis sp. | reverse complement strand
ACTAGGGTCAGCCAGAAACACGGGTTCCTGAAGCCTCAAGCGGGCACACATAGGGGCTGAGGGCCATAAACAAAAGACCTCGCCGTCTTTCGGGTGTGGCGTGCCGGCAATGGCAAATCCTATTTGCGCAATATTTTTGTGCAAATGCGAAATTTTGGTTGCTCAGGCGAAAAGAATGTTCAAACCATGCGCCACTATGCGCACAGAACTCCCCTATATCATCCTCGACTTTGATTCCACCTTCACCCGGGTCGAGGCGCTCGACATCCTGGCAGCAAGGCTGTTTTCCCATGATCCGGCGTGCCAAGGCGATGTCGAAGCCATCGTTAGCCTGACCCACCAGGCCATGGCCGGTGACATTGGCTTTGCCGAGGCCCTGGCCGCCCGACTGGCGATTTTAAAGCCAACCCGAGCGGATATCGAGGCCCTGACCGAGGCCCTTCGCGATCAGGTTAGCGCTTCGGTGGCCCGGAACAAGGCGGTATTTCTGGCCCATCCCGGCCGGTTCCGGATCCTGTCCGGCGGCTTTCACGACTTTATTGCGCCGATCGTGGCCGAATACGGGATCGCGCCCGAGCACATCCAGGCCAACCGCCTGATCTATGATGCTGAGGGCCGTGCGGTGGATTTTGAGCGGGACAATCCGCTGGCTCGCGACGGCGGTAAAGTCGAGGCCCTGCGTAGTCTTGGCCTGACCGGCGACATAGTCATGGTTGGGGATGGCTGGACGGATCTGGAGGTCTGGAAGGCCGGAGCCGCCGACCGCTTCTATGCCTATACGGAAAATGTCAGTCGTCAGAAAGTGCTGGATGCAGCGTCCGTTCGCGCCGCCTCACTCGACGAAGTGCTGCACAGCGAAGGCTATGAGGGCCGCTACAGCTTCCCGCGTAGCCGGATGAAGGTGCTGCTGCTGGAAAACATCCACCCTGATGCGGTTCAGCGCTTCCGTGACGAGGGCTACGAGGTGGAAACTCACAAAGGGGCGCTCGATGAGGCGGATCTGATCCAGGCCATTACCGGCGTGCACATTCTGGGTTTGCGCTCGAAGACCATGGTGACCCCGGCGGTGCTGGCGGCGGCGGACAAGCTGTTGGCGATCGGGGCCTTTTGTATTGGCACCAACCAGATCGACCTTAAGGCTGCCAGCGCCCGCGGCATTGCCGTATTCAACGCGCCCTATTCCAACACCCGCTCTGTGGTGGAAATGGTCCTGGGACTGATCATCATCCTGACGCGGAAAATCCACGACAAGTCTTTTGGCATGCATGCGGGCAAGTGGGACAAGTCTGCCTCTGGCGCCCATGAGGTGCGCGGCAAGACGCTTGGGATTGTCGGTTATGGCGCGATTGGCTCTCAGCTTTCGGTGCTGGCCGAAGCCTTGGGCATGCGGGTGATCTATTTCGATTTGGCGGAAAAACTGACCCTCGGCAATGCCCGCCGCTATCGTTCGCTGGATACGGTACTGGCCGAAGCGGATGTGCTGAGCCTGCATGTGGATGGCCGGGCGCAAAACGCCAATCTGATGGGCGCGGCCCAGTTTGCGCGCATGAAGCCGGGGGCCTTGTTTATCAATTTGTCGCGCGGGCACGTGGTCGATATTGCGGCTTTGCGTGAGGCCGTACTGAGCGGCAAGATTGCCGGGGCGGCGGTCGATGTGTTCCCCGAGGAGCCGCGCACCAACGATGATCCCTTCGACAGTCCGCTGCGGGGGCTACCGAATGTGATCCTTAGTCCCCATATCGGCGGCTCCACCGAGGAAGCTCAGGAAGCCATTGCTGATTTCGCCAGCGAGCGCTTGCTCGGCTTCTTGCACCGGGGCGACACCACCTTTTCAGTCAATATGCCCAATGTTCAGCTGGCGGATGTTTCCGAGACGCACCGCTTCTTGCATCTGCATGCCAACAAGCCCGGCGTACTGGCCCAGATCAACCGCATTCTCGCCGAACACGGTCTGAACGTGCTGGCTCAGCACCTGAAGACCAGCGAGTCTCTGGGCTATGTGATCGTTGATGTCGACAAGGGCTATCCCAAGGCCGCCCTAGAGGACCTGCGCCGCATTGACGGCACGCTGAAATTCCGCTCTCTCACCTGAGCGGCTGACGCCTTGATGCGCTCCGGACGCACAGGCAGGCAGGGAGCGTAGGGCGGATGATGGGGTTTGAGGGGGTCGATCCCGGGCTGTTGCTGATCCTGTTCGGGGTTGCGTTCATCGCTGCCACGCTTGATGCCATTGCCGGGGGCGGTGGCTTGCTCACGGTTCCAGCCCTGTTGCTGGCCGGACTTGATCCGGCAACGGCCCTAGGCACCAACAAGCTCCAGGGCGCGGCGGGCAGCCTGTCTTCGACCTGGGCCTTTGCCCGCAAGGGGTTGATCGATTGGACCATCGCCTGGCCGTGGGCGTTGTCGTCCGGGGCGGCTTCGGTGCTCGGGGCCTTGTGTGCCCGGCTCTTGCCCGTCAGCGTCCTGCAAGCGGCGATTCCCGTCGTGCTGGTGGCCATTGCCCTCTATTTTGCCTTGGCTCGGCGTATGGGCGATGACGATGCCCGCGCCCGTGTCACGCCACTGGTCTTTACCCTGACCCTGATCCCGATCGTGGGGTTTTATGACGGCGTGTTCGGCCCCGGCGCAGGATCGTTTTATTTGATTGGCTTTGTGACCTTGCTAGGCTTTGGCGTGACCCGAGCCACGGCCCATACCAAATTGGCCAATGCTGCCAGCAATGTCGGCAGCCTTGGGCTGTTTGCCCTGACGGGGAGCGTCAACCTCGTGATTGGTCTGACCATGGCCGTGGGGGCTTTTCTCGGGGCTCAGATGGGCTCAAGACTGGCTATGCGATTGGGGGCGCGGCTGATCCGCCCGCTGCTGGTCGTGATGGCCTGCCTCATGGCGATCCGGTTGCTCGCGGATCCGGCCAATCCCCTTCGCGTGGCGATCGCCGCGCTATTCTAAAGCAAGAGGGGCTTGCCGCGGATCTGGTCCGCCCAGACCTCAGCAACAAAATCGGGCAGGGCGGGCGCGGCGCGTAAGCTTAGGTGACGCAGAACCTGCACGCCCCATCGCTCTTGACGTTGCCAAGCGATGCGGACTTCCAAGGCCTTGTTTTGCTCCGTATCTAGAAGCCAGAGCGCTCCTTGCACCACGGGTGGCAGGTTAAACTGGATTTGTGCACCGGAAGCGCTTTGGTCAATAAATTGAAACGGCGTGACGCTGCGGTCGGCAAGGCACAGCAAGAGGCCCTGCCCGGCGCGGGCGCTACGCGATTCAAGGCGCCGTTCCGGCCCCGAGCTGGCGGTCATAAGCCTGTTTCTGTTCAATGCGGTTGACATACAACCACTCAAATGGCGACTTTTGCGCGAACTGCAAGCGAACAGTAACGGTTGGGGCAACCCGAAAGTGCATTTCTTGTGGGCGGTTGACAAAGAGGCCACATCCCTTCATAAGGCTCTTTCGCAACCGCGAAATCCTACGCTCCGGCCGCGTGAAGTTCGGCATTTTGTATCCGATCTGTCCGTAGAGCGTACGATCCTCCAGCTCCATCCGATCGTCCATGCACGCGGGGCGACGCCCGTTATGCCTCCGCTCAGCCATCGCTTTGCGGACCATGGCGCGTTGTCGTGAATACACGCGCCTGCCTGAAAGACGATTGAATCGTGACGACTTTTGCTCAACTTGGCCTGTCCGAGGCCCTGGTCCAGATCCTCGAAAAAGAGGGCTATGTGACCCCGACCCCGATCCAGGCGCAAGCGATCCCGCTGCTGCTGGAAGGCCATGACCTCCAAGGCATTGCTCAAACCGGAACCGGCAAGACGGCGGCCTTTGCCCTGCCGATCCTGCACAAACTTCTGGCCAATCGCGTTGTGCCCATGCCGGGCACCTGCCGTGTGTTGGTCCTCAGCCCGACCCGTGAACTGGCCAGCCAGATCGCCGAAAGCTTCAAGACCTATGCCCGCGGCATGCGCCTCAGCATCGCGACCGTCTATGGTGGCGTGAAATATGGCCCGCAGATCAAGGCCATCCAAGGCGGTCTCGACATCCTCGTGGCCACGCCGGGCCGTCTGCTGGACCACGTCTCCGAGCGGATCATCGACCTGAGCCGGACCGAGTTTCTGGTGCTCGACGAGGCCGATCAGATGCTGGACCTTGGCTTCGTCAAGCCGATCCGCCAGATCGCCAGCCGTCTGGCCAAGGTTCGCCAGAACCTGTTTTTCTCAGCGACCATGCCCAAGGAAATCAACGATCTGGCCGCCGAGCTGCTGACCGACCCCAAGCGCGTGACGGTCACGCCGGTGTCGTCTACGGCGGAGCGAGTGGTTCAGTCGGTGATTTTCGTCGAGCAAAACCGCAAGCGCGCCATGCTCAGCGAGCTTTATTCTGACGACAGCTATGAGCGCACCTTGGTCTTTACCCGCACCAAGCGGTCGGCGGACCGGGTCGCTGCCTATCTGCAAGCTGGGGCCATTGAGGCCGCCGCCATTCACGGCGATAAGTCCCAAGGTCAGCGCGAGCGCGCCCTTCAGGCGTTCCGCGACGGTCGCGTCCGGGCTCTGGTGGCCACGGATATTGCTGCGCGCGGGATCGACGTCGATGGCGTGACCCACGTGATCAACTTTGAACTGCCCCAAGTCGCCGAAGCCTATGTGCACCGCATTGGTCGGACGGCACGGGCCGGTAAGTCAGGGATCGCTGTGACCCTGTGTTCGGACGATGAACGCCGTCTGCTGCGCGACATCCAGAAAGTCACGCGCCTGACCCTGCCGACGTTTGATCGTCGCAAGGACAAGGCTTTGGCCGCTCTGGATGCTGCGATTCTGGCCGCGGGTCCGGCGGAAAAGCCGACGACACCGGATCGCGTTCGCACCGATCGCCACTCGGATCCGGACGCCGAGCGCGTGCACAAGCGTTCGCGCAAGCGCCCGTCGCGTGACGGGGGCCCGGAACAACGCAGCCGTCCGCCGCGTGAAAACCGCTATGCCGGTTTCGAAGAGGGCGGCGAAGCCCGCGCCGAGGGCGGTGGGTTCCGCGCTCGGGACAGCAAGCCGGCTGGGCGTGGCTACTCGCGTTCAGACCAGCGCCCGGCGCAACGCTCTGAGCATCGTCCGGCCCAGCGTCCGGTCTATGACCCGCTGGCCGTGGACCGTGCAGGTTTTGACAGCCGCCCGGCCGCCAAGCCGCGCCCGGATCGCTTTGAGCGTGGCCCGGACCGTGGCCCGGATCGTGGCGAGCGCACCTCGGATCGTGGCTCGTCACGGGGCGGCTACGCCGGGGACAAGTTCGCCTCTGATCGCGCCGGTCGTCCCGGTCGTGGCCCCCGTCCAGATGGGCGTTTTGAGGGCCGGTCTGAAGGTCGTGCCGAAGGGCGTCCGGACTACCGCTCTGAGCCGCGCGGTGAGGGCCGCAAAGACACCCGTCATGAGGGGCGTCACGAAGGCCGCCCGGCCCGCGCCTTTGGCGATAAGCCCGCACCGCGTGCCCGTGAGGGCCAAGCCCCCCGTAACGCTCAGGCCCCCCGTGATGCTCAAGCGCCCCGCGCTGAGGGCGGCTTCAAGCGCCGCGGCGGTCGTGGCCAAGGCGGCGGAATGAACCGCTCGAACGGCTAAACGCTGGAACATACAGACAAGCAAAGCCCCCGCCCGGTTCCGGTGTGGGGGTTTTTTGTTGGTGCGCTACGTGTGGCAAGGCACAAAAAAACACCCCCGTGCGGGCACGAGGGTGTTTCAATATCCGGAAAGGGATCGGATCAGAGAACCTGAAGGTTTCCGGCCGAGGTCTTGCCGCTGCGACGGTCGGTTTCCAGCTCGAAGCTGACTTTTTGACCGTCGTTCAGGCCGCGAAGGCCTGCGCGTTCAACGGCCGAGATGTGCACGAACACATCCTTGCCACCATCGTCGGGCTGGATGAAGCCATAGCCCTTGGTGCCGTTAAACCACTTTACAGTTCCAGTAGACATAGAGGTATTCCGTATTAAGTCTGTGATCTCATCCCGCAGGTCGCGACATGATCAAATTTCGCGGGGGAGAAACAGACTTAGTCCATAGGGTTGCCCCGGACCGGTGCCTGCACACCGTAACGATCTTCGAAGCCTCACTATCGCTTGTATAGCTTGGTCTGGCAAGCGCCGAATCAGCACAGCCCAGACCAAGTTCGCGCCTCAGGAACCTTGTCTTGTCAGACGGATGCCCCTGCCTTAGCGTGTGTTTATGGCAACGAGGGAGTAGCGCCATGCCTCATCTTGCAAAGACTCATATTGCAAACGCATCGGCAGCGGTGGCTGTGACCCGGTTTTCGTTGATGTCTCGTGCTTTAATACTTCTTACTCTGCTCGTGACAGTCTTTGGCCTCGCGGCGTGTGACCACAAGCCCTTTCCGGATAAGCGTCAGGACATTCATTCCTATGCGCATCCCGACCAAGCGAGGGTCAAGCATGTGGATCTGGATCTGCGCGTTGATTTCGCGGCGAAGTCACTGAGCGGACAGGCGCGTCTTGACCTTGATGTGGCCAAAGGGGTCTCTGAACTCGTCCTCGATACGCGTGGCCTCGCCATTGCCGCTGTGAGCGATGCCGATGGCAAGCCCCTCGCTTTCAGCCTAGGCCGAGAGGACAAAATCCTCGGCCAGCCGCTGAAAATCCGCATCACCGACCAGACCCGCCAAGTCACGGTTCGCTATAGCACCCGCCCCGAGGCGGAGGCGCTGCAATGGCTGAGCCCGGAGCAGACGGCGGGCAAGGTGCATCCGTTCCTGTTTTCTCAAGGTCAGGCGATCCTGACCCGGACCTGGATCCCGACCCAGGACAGTCCGGGGATTCGCCAGACCTATTCGGCCCGTATCGTCGTGCCCGAAGGCCTGAAGGCGGTCATGAGCGCCGATATGCTGACCCCGGCGGGGGAGCCGGCCGCAGGTGGGCGCGCCTTTCGCTTCCGGCTTGACCAGCCGGTGGCCCCCTATCTGATTGCCATTGGGGTAGGAGACCTGGCCTTTAAGCCCTTGGGGCCGCGCACCGGGGTCTTTGCTGAACCGGTGACGCTCGATCGGGCGGCCAATGAGCTGACCGATGTCGAGGCGATGGTGACAGCGGCGGAAAAACTCTACGGACCCTATCGCTGGGGCCGTTATGACCTGTTGATCTTGCCGCCGTCCTTTCCTTTTGGTGGGATGGAAAATCCGCGCCTGACCTTTGCAACCCCCACCATTCTAGCGGGGGACAAGTCGCTGGTGTCACTGGTGGCTCACGAGCTGGCCCATTCGTGGTCGGGCAACCTTGTGACTAACGCCACATGGTCGGACTTCTGGCTCAATGAGGGTTTCACCACCTATTTTGAGAACCGGATCATGGAGGAACTCTATGGCCGGGATCGGGCATTGATGTTGCAAAGCCTGGGCTGGCGCGACCTCAACGAGACGATCGAGGAACTGGGCGGTCCCAAGGATAAGCGCACCAAGCTTTATCTCGATCTGGCCGGTCAAGACCCTGACGATGGCATGAATGACGTGGCCTATGAAAAAGGTGCCGCCTTCCTGCGCATGCTCGAGGCGGCCGTGGGGCGTCCGGCCTTTGACGCTTATCTCAAGGGCTATTTTGAGCGTCACGCCTTCCAATCCATGACCACGAAAGCCTTCGCCGCCGATCTGAAGACCTATCTGATCAAGGACGATAAAGCCCTTGAGGCTAAGCTCAAGCTCGAGGCGTGGTTCTACAAGCCGGGCCTGCCGGACAATGCAGTGGCCCCGGTCTCCGAAGCCTTTACCCGTGTGGATGCTCAGACCAAGGCGTTTTTGGCTGGAACCCCGGCGCGCGAATTGATGACCCAGGGCTGGACAACCCAAGAATGGCAACAGTTCCTCGGTGGTCTGCCCAACGGGGACCAGGCAGCGCTGACACCGGCCCAACTCGCCGATCTCGACAAGGCCTTTGCCTTGTCGGCGGCGGGCAACAGCGAGATCCGCTTCGCCTGGCTGATGCTGGCGGTTCGGCATCGCTATGATCCGGCCTTGCCATCGCTCGAGCAGTTTCTCACCAGCCAGGGACGGCGCAAGTTCGTGGCCCCCCTGTTCACGGCCCTGATGGCCGAAGAGGGCTGGGGGCCGGACAAGGCCCGGGCGCTTTATGCCAAGGCGCGCCCGGCTTACCATTCGGTCACGACCAACACGTTGGATCCGGTCGTCAAATAGGCCGGATCGCGTTTTTTCCCTTCTGGCCTCTCTGAACAGATGACAGGGGGGCCAAGGTTCGCTATTCGCCCCTTACGATGCGCGAACCTGACCTAGACACCGAAAAGAATGCTTGGTTGACGGCCCAGACCTTGGCCGAGGCCCTGCCCTATATCCAGATCTATGACCGCGAGCGGGTCGTGATCAAATACGGCGGCCATGCCATGGGCGAGGAAGCGACCGCCCGCCGGTTTGCCGGCGATGTGGTGCTGCTGAAGCTGGTTGGGATCCACCCGGTGGTGGTGCATGGCGGCGGACCTCAGATTTCGGCCATGCTCGACCGGGCGGGGGTGACCTCGACCTTTGTCGACGGCTTACGCGTCACCGATGCCGCCACCATGGAAATCGCCGAAATGGTGCTGTCCGGCGCGGTCAACAAAGAAATCGCCAACTGGATCTCCCACGCCGGTAAGGAAGCCGACGTGCGTGGGGTTGGCCTGTCCGGCAAGGATGCCGGCTTGCTCACGGTCGAAAAGGCCACCCGCACTAAAAAAGACCCGGATAGCCGGATCGAACAGGTCGTTGACCTGGGCTTTGTCGGTGAGCCGACCCGAGTGGATGCTAAGATCTTATCGACGCTGATTGACGATCCCGAGCATGACTATGTGCCCGTGATCGCCCCCATTGGGGTGTCCGAGGTTGGCCAGACGTTCAACGTCAACGCCGACACCGTGGCTGGGGCGGTCGCTGCTGAGCTCAAGGCCAAGCGCATGCTGCTGCTCACCGATGTGGCCGGGGTGCTGGATGCCAACAAGACCTTAATCCGCCAGATGACCGTCAGCGAAGCGCGCGGACTGATTGCCTCGGGTGTCGCCAACGGCGGCATGATCCCCAAGCTGGAGACGGCTATTCACGCCGTGGAAAACGGCGTCGAGGCGGTGGTCATACTGGATGGACGCAAGCCCCACGCCATGCTGATGGAACTGTTCACGTCCCACGGGGCGGGGACCATGATCCGGGCGGGCTGAGATGACGCCAGCGCCGGGCCAGGCCCCAGACCTCAGCCATATTGAAACCTGGATTTTTGATCTCGACGATACGCTGTATCCGCCCGAAGCCGAGGTCATGGCGCTGGTGAGCCGCAAAATGACGGCGTTTGTGGCGCGCGAGGCGGGGCTTTCGCTTGATGACGCCTATACCCTGCAAAAGCGTTATTTGCATGAACATGGTACGACCCTGGCGGGACTGATGGCCAACCATGGGATCAATCCGGAGACGTTTCTGGATGAAGTTCATGACGTCTCGCTTGAGGCGCTGAAACCTGATCCTGTCTTGACCGAGGGGCTAAAGCGCCTGCCGGGTCGTCGGCTGGTCTTTACCAATGGTGATGACAAGCACGCGGTGCGGGTGCTGGAAAAGCTCGGGATTGCCGATCTGTTCGAGGCGATTTTTCATATTGCCAGCGCCGACTATATCCCCAAGCCGCACCCCGATACCATGGCGCGGATGATGGCCCGTCATGCCGTTGTCGCCCGCCAATCGGCCTTTTTCGAGGATCGTTCGGTCAACTTGGCTCCGGCCCATTCGGTTGGCTTGACCACGGTTCTGGTCGGCCCCCATGCGATCGAGACCGCCGATCCCCATATCGATTTTCGAACCGAGCGGTTGCCGCCCTTTTTGTTGGCCGCTCGCACAGCCTGAATTCCACTTCTGACCTGACGAGGATCTCCTATGCCTGATCTGGCCGCCATTCACGACGATATCGAAGCCGCTTGGGACATCCGCGACCAGCTGACTCCCGCCTATCAAGGCAAGGCGCGTGAGGCTGTTGATACGGCCATTGGTTTGCTCGATGACGGGCGTTTCCGCGTGGCGGACAAGCAGGACGGTGTCTGGACCACCCACGACTGGCTGAAAAAAGCCGTGCTATTGTCGTTCCGCCTTAATGGCAACAGCCTGATGCACACGGGCCGGGGCCTGTTCGACGGTGCCCCGATCGGGCCGTTCTGGGACAAGGTTCCGAACAAGTTCGCCCGCTGGGGGGCCGAAGATTTCAACGCTGCCGGGTTCCGCGCAGTGCCGGGGTCGATTGTCCGTCGCGGCAGCTTTATCGGCAAGAACGTCGTGCTGATGCCGTCGTTCGTGAACATCGGGGCCTATGTCGGCGAAGGGTCTATGATCGATTCTTGGGCCACGGTGGGCTCCTGCGCCCAGATTGGCCGCAATGTGCACCTGTCCGGCGGCGTCGGCATCGGTGGCGTGCTGGAGCCGCTCCAGGCCAATCCGACCATCATTGAGGACGACTGCTTTATCGGCGCGCGGGCCGAAGTGGCCGAGGGCGTGATCGTTGAGCAGGGGGCCGTACTGGCCATGGGGGTCTATCTGTCGGCCTCGACCAAGATCATTGACCGGGCCACGGGTGAGGTGTTCCGGGGCCGGGTTCCGGCCTATAGCGTGGTGGTGCCGGGGTCCTTGCCCGATCCAAACGGCGGCCCGTCGCTCTATTGCGCCGTGATCGTTAAGCGCGTCGATGCCCAGACTCGGGCCAAGACCGCCATCAACGAGCTCTTGCGCGACTAAGCCTAAGCCCGTCTGGTTAGGCGGTCTTGGATAAAGCCGCTAACCGGTGTGCTGGCCCTTCGTGGGCCACACTCAGCATGGTGTCGATCAGCGCCGGCGGGTCGATGGGTTTGGTCAGAAAATGCACCACGCCCACTTCGGCCCAAAGCGCCTTGTGGCTGTCGAGCGCATTGGCCGTCAGGGCAATCACCGGCGTGGCCTGATTGGGGCCATGGCCCATGCGCAGGGCCTTGGTCGCGCTGACCCCGTCCATGACCGGCATCTGCATATCCATCAGGATGACATCAAAAGTCTGTAGGTCTGCGGCCGCCACCGCCTCAGCGCCGTCATGGGCCAGAGTCAGGTGCCAGCCTAGAGGGCTGAGCAGCAGCTCAAGAATGCGGCGGTTAACGGCGTGATCCTCGGCGATCAGAACCCTCAAACCAACCGGTGTCAGACGCTGATCTACTATCACCCCTGTGCGGGCGTTTTGGGGGGACGCCGCGGCCTCTGACAAAGGTAGATCCACCGTGAAGCTGGAGCCTTCGCCGGGTGTGCTATCCACCTGGATATCGCCCCCCATTAGCCGGGCCAGACCGAGGCTGATCGTTAGGCCAAGGCCCGTGCCACCGTGCGTTCGGGCCGTTTGGACACTGGCCTGGGTAAAGGGCTCGAACAGTTGACTGAGCACATCCGGTGTCATCCCACAGCCACTATCTTGTATGGCAAATTGCCAGCCTTTAGCGCCCGTCCTTTCTGACGGTCTGACTGTCAAGGTAACTCCGCCGGCCTCCGTAAACTTGATGGCGTTCGAAATCAGATTGGACAGGATCTGGCGCAAGCGAAGCGGATCGGTCAGCACCGCCGCGGGAAGGGCCGTCTCGACCTGTAAGGACAGGTTCAGGCCTTTTTGCCGGGCCGCAGGCGTCCAAAGTCGGATCAGACTGTCGCATAAACCAGTCAGATCGACGGGGGTCGACTCAATGACCATGCGCCCGGCCTCGATCTTGGCCATATCGAGCACATCGTTCATCAGACCTAGCATGACGTCGCTGGCATCGCGCAGCATGGCGACATGTTCGCGCTGCTCAGCGCTTAAAGACGTTGCCTCCAGAAAATGCCGAGCCGACACGACAGCATTCATCGGCGTGCGAATTTCATGCGTCAGGGTCGCGACAAAGGCGGACTTGGCGGCGCTGGCGGCTTCGGCTTCAAGTCTGGCGGCCTCTTCGCGCTGATTGGCTTCGGCAAGCTCTGTCAGAGCGCTGTTAGCTTTTCGCACGACCGCCCCGAGATGCACCGCATAGAGGGCGGCGGCGATGAGCAAGACCAGCACAGGAATAAAGCCGCTTTGGCCAAACTGCACAGACGTCGCAATCAAAAACCCGACCAGATAGGCCATGTGCGGGATAATGGCCGCCAGCAAAAGAGTGCGCACGGCATAAAACTGCATGGTGACATGCAGGAGAGCCCCGCACAGCATTATGACGGCAAACAAGCGTCCGGTTTCTCCGCCTTGAAGCCACAGCGGCAGGGTAATGGCAGAAAACACGGTGACATTCATGGCCGTGATCGCGGCCATGGCGAGGACTTCTTTCCGGCCCGGCGTCGTATCCGCCGCCCGCCGCAAATACGCAAGGCAAAAGCGGTGGTCGATCCATTGAAACGCGAGAGACAGGGCAAGCCAGATCAAGGGTAAGCCAGAGGGGGCATAGACCATTGCTGCGGTCGCAATCACCCCGGCCCCGATCAGACGAGTCTTCAATCCCGCGATACGGGACCGGGCAATCACGCTGTAACGCGTATCTTCAGCCAAGACAGACTCCTCTTTGGTTGAAAGGAGTATAGTCTCATCACCTTAACATCCGGCTGTCAGGTACGGTTAACCGAACCTTACCAAGATTAGCTCTTCTTGGGTTTATAAGGGCCGATCTGCATTTGCTCAGGGGCTGTGTCAAACACCAGTCGTATTGCCCCTTTGTGGTTGTCCGGCACAAACACAGCGACCTTGCCTTCCTGCACCATGGGCAGCGGACGCTGGCTGCCATCGGCCATCACGGCCTGACCATTGGTCCCGCCCATCAAGAAGATGGCATTCATCTTCGGGACCGCCATAGCCAGCACACCCGCCATTTTTTTTGATCCCTTATTCACCTGGTCGATGGCTTTCACGAGGTCCGCGACGGGGATGTCCGTATCGGCGGGCGTGGTCGGCCTGAGCTCCATCGAAATAGAAATCTTGGGCTCTTTCGGCGCTTCAAATTGGAGCTGAGCCTTGTTTTTCAGGTCTTCCAGCGTCGGATAGACCGACGGTTCACCCTTTAGACCAATGGTCACGGGGGTGACTTTCTGGCCACTCAGTAAACGGATTTTCAGATCGCGGGCTTCTGTGCCAGTAATCTTGAACTGATAGCTCATCCGCATGTGTGTGCGCTCAGACGGCGCGAGCTTAAGATAGGGCTCATAGAAGGGAAACGCCTTCTCGGCAGGCACCGTTTTGATAAACGGCTTCGCAGGTGTGCCTTGGGTTGGCGTCGGTTTGGTGCTGCCTTGGGCAAGGGCCATGGGCGTACTCAAGGCAGCAATGCCCGCTACGGCCATAGCCAATGTCACGAGTGCCTTTGTGCTGGGTGATTTGAGCATGGTTCCCTCCCGATAGTCTTGTTTTGCAAAGCTTGGGAGGACCTTAAGGCAGGATTAGGGCCTGTCGACTGAAT
>DAITMY010000031.1:0-13479 GCA_036834925.1 Asticcacaulis sp. | reverse complement strand
GGCGTGATCTATGTGACCCCACCCGCAATTGTCGTGAATATTCAGACGGCGGATGGTCGGACGTCTTATCTGAAGCTCAAAGTGACCTATGAGTGCCCGGACCAGGAAACGGCCGATTTGATCGCCCCGAATGCGCCGCGCATCCAGGACATGTACCAGATGTTCTTGCGTGAGCTGCGTCCCGAAGACGTCAACGGCAGCCAGGGCAGCTATCAGCTCAAGCAGGAAATCCTGCGCCGTGTGAACCTGGTGATCGCGCCGGCCAAGGTGTCGAACGTCCTCATCGAAGATATGCTGGTGACTTAATATGTCTGACGTTGATCAGGAAGCCATGATGGCCGCCTGGGAGGCGGAGCTTGCCAACGAAGGGGGCGGCGGCGACGCGGGCGGGGGTGATCTGGCCGCCCAATGGGAAGCCATGGTCGGTGGCGACAGCATGGACCGCATTGCGGCTCCCGTTGGCGCCGAACGCATCCTCAACCAGGACGAAATCGACAGCCTTCTGGGCTTTGACCTGTCGGATGATGATTACAACGAGCGCAGCGGCATCCGCGCCATCATCAATTCGGCGTTGGTGTCCTATGAGCGTCTGCCGATGCTCGAAATCGTCTTTGACCGGCTGGTCCGGTTGATGACGACCTCCTTGCGCAATTTCACCTCGGATAACGTCGAGGTCAGTCTCGATAATATTTCATCGATCCGCTTCGGGGATTACCTCAACTCAATCCCGCTTCCGGCCATTTTGGCGGTGTTCCGGGCTGAGGAGCTGGATAACTACGGCCTGCTGACGGTCGATTCCAACCTGATCTATTCGATCGTGGACGTGCTCTTGGGCGGGCGACGCGGGACGGCGGCGCTCCGCATCGAAGGGCGGCCCTATACCACCATTGAGCGGGTGCTGGTCCAGCGCATGGTCGAGGTCGTGCTCAATGACGCCCGCCAGGCCTTTGAGCCCCTGACGCCGGTGAATTTCAACCTGGACCGGCTTGAGACCAACCCGCGCTTTGCCGCGATTGCCCGTCCGGCCAACGCAGCCATTTTGGTCAAGCTGCGCATCGACATGGAAGATCGGGGCGGGCGCGTCGAGCTGTTGCTGCCCTATGCCACCCTAGAACCCATCCGCAAGATGCTGCTCCAGCAGTTCATGGGCGAGAAGTTCGGACGCGATAATATCTGGGAAGGCCACTTGGCGACCGAACTCTGGACCACTCAGATGGAGGTGCGCGCGGTTCTGGATGAGCAGCAGATCCCGCTGTCCAAAGTGCTGAACCTCAAGGTCGGCCAGACGCTGATGCTCAATGCGACAGCGGAAAGCCCCGTCAATCTGCGCTGCGGCAACATTCCCCTGACCCATGGCCGCATGGGGCGGCGCGGACATTCGATTGCTGTGCGGGTCGAATCCCCGCTCAGTCAGCTGTCCAAACGTAGCCTGATACGTCCGCAATGAGCCTCGTCGGTCCGATCCTTGATGGCATTCTGATTGCCCTGTTGCTGGTGGCGCTGGCCTATGGTCTGCGTCTGGAGCGTCAGCTCAAGACTCTGCGCAGTGGTCAGGAGATCTTTGCGCGCTCGGTGACGGACCTTGATGCGGCGGCGATCAATGCGCGGGCCAGTATTGCTGAACTGAAGACCCTGACCGAAGAGAGCCAGGATCTTCTGCATGGGCGGATCGTCGCGGCGCGGGAACTCTTGCCGAAACTTGAGCAGGCGGCGACACGGGCTGAGCGGGCAGCCGCCAGTCTGGAAAAGGCTCTGGAGGCGCGTCAGAGCCAAGGTTTTGCGGCTGAAACCTCTTCCGTTACGGAGCGCGCTGAGTATCGCAGCCTTGCGCCGCGTTTTGCCGAGGCGGTCGATATGACCCCAGAGCCAGGCCGTGTCGAAACCCACATCCAGGCCATTCAGGCCGCGCTTAAGGCCGCGCGTGCCCGGGTGATCGAGCCAGAGTTTGATCGCCAGATTGAACAGCGCGCCTCCTCTGTTGCATCTCGCGCGGAAACCCTTGCGCCTTATGACACTGCGGATGACGAGGCCGCATATTTAGACGACGATCCGTGGTCAAAGCCTGAACCGTCCCAACCGTACTGGGATGATCTCTATGACGCCCGCGCCTCTAACGCTGAGGCGCGGTCTCATGCTGAGTCACAGCGTCCGTCTTCTTCCCGCCAACCCTTACCTCGCATGACCAGTTCGCGGCTTGATCGTGCCCTCGGAGATCGTTCATGAGCCAGATTCCGCGTATCCTGCCGCTCTTGGCCATTGCCGTGGGGGGCGTTCTGACCCTTCGCATGATCGGCAGCCTTGAGGGGATGCCGGACCTGGTCAAGACCGCTCAGGCCCTTGCGGCCCCGGAGCCGAAAGCGGAGGCCAAGCCAGAACCTAAGCCAGAGGCTAAGCCGGCTGCAAAAGCGGAGACCACGCAGATTTCAGAGGACAGCGAGGCTGTTTCGGCGACTGACGCGTCCGAAGAAGCGGTGGCGAAGCCCGGCGCTAAAACAGAAGGGCGAGCCCCGATCTGCGCGCCGGATTCATCCGAGTTGGCGCGCAATGCGGGTCTGTCCCCGGCAGAACTGCGGGTGATCCAAAGCCTTGGTAAGCGCCGCGATGAGCTGGAAGCCCGCGAGCGCCAGCTCGATACCCAGGCTAAGCTGGTGGATGTGGCTCAGAGCAAGCTGGACGCCCGGATCAAGCAGTTGGAGGATCTCAAGGGCCAGCTCCAAGGGCTATTGGGCTCGGTGGACAGCAAGCAGGACCAAGAGGTCATGCGCATGGTCAAGGTCTATGAGACGATGAAGCCCCAGCAGGCGGCGGCGATTATCACGACGCTGGATGATAAGGTGCGCATCCCGGTCGCCTCAAAAATGAAAGAAAAGTCGCTGGCGGCGATTTTGGCCAAGATGCCCCCCGCCGAAGCGAAAAAGCTGACTGAGCGACTGGCGGCCCGCTTTGATGAGGCCAAGTCCCTGACCCGACAGGTCAATGCAGCGACGGCAGCCAATACGGCGGCCCCTGCGGCGCCCGCCGGGGCAAAACCCAAAGCGCCTTGATCTGTTAACGAAGGCCTAACCGACGCGTAGCATTGTCTGACTTGATGACCGGGACCCGTATCACACCAAAACCGATGCGACTGCGGACCGTCCTTCGATCGACGGTGGTGGTCGCGTGTGCCGTTCCGGTGGCGATTGGGGTTTCGGCCACAGCTCCGGCCCCGGCGGTGCCCTCGATCAACCCGGCTCAGTTTGATCAGATTTTCGCGCCCCGCACGCAAATCGACGTGCGTGTCGGGCATTCGGACAAGGCGGGCCGCATCGAGATCTATGGCCAAGCCGGATCGCGGGCCTCCGTCCGAAAGCAGGGCAATCAAGTCTTGGTGCGCATCCGGGGCAATCAGCTGCCGGATATTGGCGATCTTCGGGTTAACCCGCCGCCGGGCGTGTCAACGGTTGATGTGCGCCGGGACGGCAATGCCGTGGAACTGGTCTTGACCTTGGCCGAGGGCGCGGAAAGCCGTTTTGGCCGTGCCGATGGCGGGGTTTTTGTCCAGGTTGCCGCCGAGCCTCAAGCCACTCTTCAAGCCTTCAAGGCCGACAGCAAGGCGCGCGAAGCGGTGCCGGTGGTACCAGTTACAGTCGAGACAACGGCCAATACGGCCCGCCTGCAATTTGATTGGCCGGGCCAGGTTCCGGCGGCGGTATTCCGGCGCGGCGAAGCGGTGTGGATCGTCTTTGATGCCGACGGCGATTTCCGCCTTCCAGCGGGCATTAGCGGGCAGGGGCCGATCAAGGCCTTCAACTCGGCCAAGAAGGACGGCTTTACCGTCATCCGGCTTAAAGCCCCACAAATTGCCGATATCCGCGCAGAAAATCTCGGGGGGCGCTGGGTCGTTCATCTTGGCGGCAAGGCCCCTGAGGTCGCCGAAAACGATCCGGATAAACGGGCCTCGGCCATTACCATCGGGCGCGATGACAGCGATGGCGCTACGGCCCTGACGGCCAACATTGCCGGGGCTAGCCGCGTGGCCTGGATCGTCGATCCAGAGGTCGGGGATCGTTTTGCTGTAGTGACGGCACGCGGCCCCGTAAAGAATGTCGCCTTCCAGCGCGCCTCGGTCGAAGCCTCGCTGGATGCCACGGCCCATGGTCTGATGGTGGCCGCAGTTGCGGATGACATTACGGTCTCGACGGACGGCGATATGGTTCGGGTAGGCCGCCCGCGTGGCCTCACGCTGTCGGCCCCCTCGAGCTGGAAAGCCAAGGCCCAGGAACTCATGGGGCTGCCCAAGCCCATGATCATGCCGGCCCTCGTCAATCACGAGGACTGGGCCAAGACCGGCGAGGACGGATTTCTTACGCGCTATGCCTATCTTCAGGAACTAGCGGCCGCTGAAGCCGGGGAAAAAGAAAAGGGCTTCTCCGCCCGCATGGCGCTGGCCCGGTTCCTCGTTGGCTCAGAGCTGGCCTATGAGGCCCAGGGGCTGCTGGATCTTCTGGCGAAGCAAACGCCGCAAGTGATGTCGGATCCAGAGTTCCGGGGTCTTCGGGCTGCCGCCAAGGTCATGGCTCGTCGCTATAAATCTGCAGATGCGGACCTTGGGGCCTCGATCCTTTCGGCCGATCCGTCGGCGGCGCTTTGGCGGGGCTATGTGCAGGCCAAGGACGGCAATTGGGAAGAGGCGCGCCGGGCCTTCCAGCAGGGGGCCAGTGCCCTGTCCCTGTTCCCGCCCAAATGGCAGGTCAAGTTTGGCATCGCCAATGCCAAGGCCGCCTATGAGCTGAAGGACTACAAGGCCGCCAAGGCCAGCATCGATTATGCCGTGGCTCAAAAGGTTCCGCCGCTCGACCAGCTCGAAGCGCGTCTGATGCAGGCCAAGATCTTTGAGGCCACCGGCGACAAGCCGCGCGCGCTACGCATGTTTGAGGCCATTGCCCGCGCGTCCAAAGGCTCGATTGCCACGCCTGCGGCCTTGCGGGTGACCATGCTCAAGATGCAAGACGGCCAGATTAAGCCCGCTGAGGCGGTCCAATCTCTGGATGCCATGCGCTTTTGGTGGCGGGGGGATGGCACCGAGTTGGAGGTCGTCCGCGCGCTGGGCAATATCTACATCTCCCAAGGCCGCTACCGCGAAGCGCTCGAAGTGCTGCGCGGGGCCGGGACCCGGGTCAGCAATGATCCAGCATCGCTTGCGCTCCAGAATGACCTGAATGGCACCTTCCGCTATTTGTTCCTTGAGGGCGGAGCCGATGGCCTTCAACCCATTCAGGCGCTGGCGTTGTTCTATGACTTTCGCGAACTGACCCCGGTCGGTGCGGATGGGGATGACATGGTCCGGCGCTTATCGCGGCGCCTCATCGATGTGGATCTGTTGGAACAGGCCGCAGAGCTTTTGTCCTATCAGGTGGACAACCGCCTTGATGGCGTGGCTAAGGCGGCTGTGGCGACCGATCTGGCGGCCATTTATCTCATGAACCGCACGCCGGAGAAGGCGCTACAGACCTTGTGGACCTCGCGTACGTCTTTGTTGCCGCGTGTCATGAACGATGAGCGTAAGGTGCTGGAGGCCCGGGCCCTGACCGAGCTGGGGCGGCTGGATCACGCGCTTGAAGTGCTGGGCGGTGATAATTCGGTGCCTGCTGTGGCCGCCCGTGCTGAAATCGCCTGGAAGGCCAAGGACTGGGCCGGAGCCGCCGCTCTGCTTGAACGCAGTCTGGGGGACCGCTGGAAAAACACCCTACCGCTCAGCGGCGAGGATGAAACCAAGGTGATCCGCGCTGGAGTGGCCTTCTCATTGGCCAATGACGATCCGGGCCTCAAACGCCTGTCGTCGCGCTACAGCCCCTATATCGAAACCGCTCAGGCCCCCGAAGCCATGCGCATTGCCCTGTCGGATCTCGACGAAAAGGCCCTGTCGCCGCAGGACTTTGCCCAGGCTGCGGCTCAGGCCGATACCTTCGCTGGGTGGATCAGCAGCTATAAACAGCGTCTGCGCGAACGTTTGAAAGCCGCGCCCCAAACGGCTGAGACCAAACCCGCCGCAGCTCCGGCGAAAAAGGCCTGATCCGTTCGCCTAGCCGGTTCCGGTGCCCTTCTGGAAGCTTTCGACCAGCGACCCGGCCACCATCCGCCAGCCGTCGACCAACACAAAAAAGATCAGCTTGAACGGCAGGGAAATCACCACCGGCGGCAGCATCATCATGCCCATGCTCATCAGCACACTGGCCACCACCAGGTCGATGACGAGGAAGGGGACAAACAACAGAAACCCGATTTCAAACGCGGTTTTCAGCTCGGAAATCATGAAGGCCGGGGTCACGACCCGCAGCGGTAGATCCTGAAGGTCCTGCGGCCGCTCGACCTTAGACAGGCGGATAAACAGCGCCAGATCATCCGGATCCACCTGGGCCAGCATAAAGGTCTTGACCGGCTGGGAGGCGGCATCAAAGCCCTCGGCCAGTTCCATTTCCTGATCCATCACAGGCCGGATGCCGTCGTTATAGGCCTCCTGATAGGTCGGGGCCATGACAATGGCCGACAAGAACAGCGCCAGAGAGATCAGCACAGCATTGGGTGGGCTTTGCTGCAGTCCGAGCGCCGTTCGCAGAAGAGACAGCACCACCACGATCCGCACGAACGAGGTGGTCATGATCACAATCGACGGGGCCAGCGACAGCACCGTCATCAGCCCGATCATCTGGACGACCCGCGAGGTCAGGCCTGCGCCGGTCCCGAGATCGAGATTGATCGACTGGGCCATGGCGATCGCCGGGGTCATCAGCGTGATCAGGATCGCGCCCAGAACCAGCAAGATCGACAGGCGGGTCTGGTGGGCGGCCTCCGCTTTGGTACGGGGCGCTTTAAACAGATCCGTCATGACGGGCTTAACCAAGGCGCTGCCCTCCGAAACGTGAGGCTGGCTTGTCAGCAGCGTCAGAGGTGGGGGCTTCTGTGAGTTTGGGCTTTTTCAGCGGGCGCGGCTCGATCATTTCGCGCCCTTCGCCGAGCAGCAGCAGCCGCTCTTCGTCATCCACCCGCACGAGGATCAGGCGGCGCGCTGGATCCAGCACGAGGGTTTCTAAGACTTGCAAGCGCCGCGCGCCCCGCTGGGCCTGAAGCCGGGCCAGGAACTGCGGCGCATAGCGGCGCGCGACGATGGCCAAGCCCAGGATCAGGCCGATGACGATGGCCAGCGCAAACATGGCCCGCAGAAAGGTTACAAAATCCATGACCGCCTCGGGACTCACCCTAAAGACCGGGAACTGTCCGGCACAGTGCCGTCGAGCCGTTAACGCAGCTTTACCAAAAAGCCTTTATTAACCCTCTGGGCGGCATAATTTGCCTATATGGCGTGACTCGCGAGGCCCTGACCATGCGTTTGGATCAAATCGGACTACTCTCGACCTTGAAGGCCAAGATGGGCTGGCTGGGCGACCGTCAGCGCGTGGTGGCCCAGAACGTGGCCAATGACTCGACGCCGGGCTATGCGGCGCGCGACGTCAAGCCGCTGAACTTCGAGGCGGTGATGAAGGCATCCGGTCCCGATGCGCCGCGCGGCATGGCCTTGATGCGGACCTCTTCGGGGCATATCGCCAGTCAAAGCCAAGGTGGCGCGTTGAAATCGGATCTGGTCAAGCGCCCGGACTCGGAAACCACCCTCGATGGCAATTCAGTGGTGCTTGAAGAGCAGATGTTGAAAATGGCCGAAAGCCGGATGCAGTTCGATGCGGCCATCGGCTTCTATCAAAAGTCCCTGACCATGATCCGCTTGGCCTCGCGGATGCCGGGTCGCTAGGGTCGTGGCCTCTTGATCCGGTGACGGATGGCGTGCGTGAATTGCACAGGTGACTTCGGGGTCGGAATCGCCCCACCAACGTTCAAGATGGGGCGTTAAGATTTTGCTCAGCGGCTTCAGGCACACTGAGGCCACAGCTCCCCTTAAGCCGTAGAAGCGGCTCCAGGACGCACACCCGGCCGGGAAATGGCGCGGACCTGTGCAGGACAGGAGAGGGCCCGTGCCCGAGGTGAAAAGCCCGCTCAGCCAGCCGAGCATGACGGCGGCGGCCAGTGCCATGAAGGCCCAGCAGGCCCGCATGCGCATCATCGCTGAGAACATCGCCAACGCCAATTCCACGGCTAAAGTGCCGGGGGGCGATCCTTATCGCCGTCAGGTTCCGGTGCTGGAAAGCGCCAAGATCGATGGCGTAACCGGGGTGCGTCTGGCCGAGATCAAGCCCGATGAAAAGCCATTCAACTTGGTCTACGAGCCCGGCCATCCAGCGGCGGATGAGAAAGGCTATGTCAAGCGGCCCAACGTCAATTCGCTGATCGAGGCCATGGATATGCGCGAAGCCCAGCGCGCTTATGAGGCTAATTTGAACGTGATCGAGACGGCGCGCGCCATGGAGCAGCGCACCCTCGATATCCTGAAGCGCTGAGGTAAGTCATGACTCCGATGCAGGTCGCTAAGGCCTATGCCGCTGCGCAGGGCCAGGTCAGTAAAGTCTCTTCGGGTGGGGCGACGGGCGAGCCGGGCTTTGACTCGATCCTTCAGTCCGCCGTCAGCAACGCCATGAACGCCACCAAAACGGCGGAAACCCAGATGTCGATGCATGCTCAGGGCAAGACCGAGCTGGTCGATGCCGTGACGGCGGTCGCCAGCGCCGAGGTCACGCTCGAGACCATGATCTCTGTGCGCGATCAGGTGATTTCCGCCTATCAGGAAATCCTGCGCATGCCGATCTGATCGGCCTGTTCGTAAAGATCTGTTAACCCTTTGTGCGGCAAATACTGCCGTGTGGTCGGCAAGTTTTGCCGGATGTTCTGTGAGGCTTAACCATGACGGGTGCAGAGGTTCTGGATGTCGGGCGCGATGCGATCTGGCTGACCATTCAGCTCAGCGCCCCGATTTTGATCATCGGTCTAGTGGTCGGGGTTGTGATCGGCCTGTTTCAGGCCCTGACGCAAATTCAAGAAGCCACCTTGATCTATGCGCCCAAGATCATCGCAATCTTTGCCGCGCTTTTGCTGTTTCTGCCGATGATGGGCGCGCTGCTCGCGACCTTTATGCAGCAGATATCGACCAAGATCGCCGGAATGTAAGGTGGAGTTCCTCAGCGCCCCGGAACAGGTCTGGGCCGCCGGTCTGGTGTTTGTGCGGGTCGGGACCCTTGTGATGCTGATGCCGGGGGTTGGCGAGCAATCGGTGCCGCCGCGTATTCGCCTGTCTTTTGCCCTCTTGCTGGCCCTAGTGCTGTTTCCGGTCGTCAGCGCGACCTTGCCGCCAATGCCTGTAACGGTGGGGGGCATGACAGGTTTTATTATCAAAGAGCTTTTGATCGGTCTGGCTTTGGGGGCCTTGCTGCGGGCCGTTCTGGCGACCTTAGCGGTGGCAGGCGAGGTGATGAGCCTGGCCACGACCCTCAGCTTTGCTCAGACCGCCAACCCGATGCAGGCCGCGCCGGGCGCCGCCCTCTCGACCTTTTTGACCATGATCGGGTTGGTGATGATTTTTGCCACCAATACCCATCACCTGTTCTTTGGCGCTTTGGTCGAATCCTATCAGATTTTCGCGCCGACTAAGGCGTTCCTCTATGGCGATGCGGTCTCATTGATGATCCGAACTCTGGGGCAAGCCTTTAGTGTGGGGATCCAAATGGCGGCGCCGGTGCTGGTGTTTTCGCTGGTTTTGAACATTTCCGTAGGCTTTGTCGCCCGGGTCATGACTCAGTTTCAGGTGTTTTTCGTGGCCACACCACTCAGCGTGTTGTTTGGCCTTGTGTTGATTGCCCTAAGCCTCGGTGGGGTCGGACTGGTCTTCATCGACCAGTATAAGATCCTGTTGTCGGCCTTGATCCGGTCCTAAGTCATGGCCGAACAGGGAGACAAGGACTCAAAAACAGAAGAGGCCTCGCCCAAGAAACTGGACGAGGCCCGAAAAAAAGGGGATGTGGCGAAGTCGGCAGACCTGCCACAGGCCCTGTCTCTGGCGGCGGCTTGCTCTGTTCTCGCACTGTCTAGCGGGACGATTGCCGAGCAATTGGGCGAAGCCTTGCTTCCGTTCATAATCGCCCCCCATGAGCTGGTGAAGGCGCTGGATACCGGGGCCGCCATCCAGATCGCGCGCTATGTGGTGCTGGCTGCGATCCCGATCATTGTCATGGTGATGGTGGGCTCGATCGTGCTGGGGGTCGGGGTTACATTTTTGCAGACCGGTTTTTTGTTTGCCCCGGCTAAGTTGAAGCCCGATTTCAAGACCCTTAATCCGATAAATGGCCTGAAACGACTATTCGGGTTGGATGCACTGGTCAATTTTTTCAAGTCTTTGGTCAAGGTCACGGTCACTGGGATCGTGGTCTATGTGATGATGGCCCCAAAGATCGCTGAGATGGTGACCATGGTTATGGTCTCGCCCATCGCCATCTTGCCCTATAGCCGCGATATCTTGGTCGCTATCGCCTTGGCGGTGTGCCTGTTCCTAATTGTTGGCGGCGGCCTTGACTACCTCTGGCAACGGTACCGCTTCCTTCAGCGGATGAAAATGTCCCGCGAAGAGGTCAAGGAAGAATACAAGCAAATGGAGGGGGATCCGCACGTTAAGGCCCGGATCCGCCAGATCCGCATGGAGCGCTCGCGCCAGCGGATGATGGCCAATGTCCCTAAGGCCACCGTGGTGATCACCAACCCGACTCACTATGCGGTGGCCCTTCGGTATGTCGCCGGCGAGACCGCGGCCCCGGAATGCGTGGCCAAGGGTACGGATAAGATCGCGCTCAAGATCCGGGAATTGGCCAAGGACAGCGATGTGCCGATTATCGAAGACCCCCCGCTGGCGCGCGCGCTCTACGCCACGGTCGATGTCGATGAGACGATCCCGCGCGAGCATTTCGAGGCGGTCGCCAAGCTGATCAGCTTCATCATGACCCGCAAGGCTACGGGCGCGCGGCGTCCGTAAGATCACGAATTCGCCTGTTGGGCGAAGCCTAAAAGGGCAAAATGCGCCAAGTGCAGGTGTTTAGGTTAAACTAGTCGGTGATTCGTGCCCCTACCTCCGGGGATCGCGCAGACGGAGTCCTGTTCCCGTGTTTTCGACCGAACCCAAAACGGCGGCCCGTCTTCCAACGAAGGCAGAGCTGAAAACCCTGATGCCCCTGGCCCAGGCCTGGACTCGCCAAAAGCTGGCGGCGATGCAGGATCCGGTGCGGATGCTCTGGCTCGGGCTGTTGTTCCTATCGGCCTTGATCACTTTTGGTCTCGCAGCCGGTCAGATGCCCCTCGGGTTTGTGGTGGCCAGCCTCGTGATCATGCTCGCCGCGATTATGGCGATTGGCTACTTCGTCTATGTCGAGCCCCTGACCCAGGTGGACGGCGGGGCGCGGCCTGCGGACCTGATTGTCGCTGCCCTGATCGAACCGGCGGTTCTGGCCGAAGCGGACGGGCGCATCCTTGCCGCCAATGCCGCTTGGCGCGATGCTGGGGGGCCGATGACGCGCTTGCCGCGTGACACCCTCGCACCGGCCTTGTTTATCGCCATGTCCGAGGCCCGCACCCGGGGGCTGGGGCGCGTGCTGATGCGCCTGGGCGGCCATGACTTTGAGATGGTCATTTCACGGCTGGGTGAAGATCAATACTTGATTCGTGCGGCGTCCGAAGGCGTACTCGGCACCAGCCTGTTGCTCGACTATGTGCCCGAACCCCGTCTGGACGCCCGGGGCGAAGACGACGGACGCGCGCCCGATCCGGAAGAGGTCGAGGCCGATGATGGCCCCTTGCCGAGCGCGCTCGACAGCTTTGCGCGTTTGGCGCCGTTTGGGGCGGCCTTGCTTGATGCGGGGCCGGTGCTGAACGCCACGATCCATGAGGTCAATCCGGCGTTCTTGCGTCTGGCCCTGCCGGCGCGCGCGACGCTTGCGGAGGCCACCACCTTGCGCGATCTGATCGAGGTTCAGTGGCTGGATGACGTTCACAATCGTCTTGAAGCCGGTCACACAGGGCCTCTGGAACTGCGCCTAGCCCATGACCCGGAGCGTCCAGTTCACCTCTATGTCACCTCGGCGGGAGACGGCGAAGATCAGGTTCAGGCGGTCTATCTGTTCGATATCACCGCCCAGAAGCAGCTTGAGCTGAACCTCAGTCAAGCGCAAAAGATGCAGGCGATTGGCCAGCTCGCGGGCGGCGTGGCCCATGATTTCAACAATCTTCTGACCGCACTGAACCTGCGTCTGGACGAGCTGCTGGCCCGTCATCCAGTCGGGGATCCCTCCTATGAGGGCCTGAACGAGATCCGCCAGACCGGCCTTCGGGCGGCGGATCTGGTGCGCAAGCTGTTGGCCTTTTCGCGCAAACAGACCGTCAAGCGCATGACCTTGAATCTTGGGGAGCTGATCTCCGAGTCCGAAGTGCTGCTGCGCCGTCTGATGCGCGAAGATGTGCGGCTGGAGACCGCCTATGGCCGTGACCTGCCGTTGATCCATGTGGACCGCAGCCAGATCGAGACGGCGGTGATCAATCTCGCCGTCAATGCCCGCGATGCGGTGCATGCTCACGGCGGCGGCGCGGTCACCATCAGCACGCGCGGACTTAGCCAGGTGGACGCCCGCGCTCTCGGCTGGGCAGACTGTCCAAAGGCTGGCGCGGCGCTGATCGAGGTGTCGGATACCGGTCCCGGCGTGCCGCCGGAACTCGTGGCCAAGATCTTCGAGCCGTTCTTTACCACTAAGCCGGTCGGCGAGGGCACGGGCATGGGCCTGGCCACGGTCTATGGCATTGTCCAGCAGGCGGATGGGCATATCGCCCTCGAGTCGCGTCTGGGCGAGGGCGCGACCTTCCGCATCTTCCTGCCCGTGCGCGAAGAGCAGGCCGAAACAGATGCAGCCAAGACCGCGCCTGTGGCCGCGCCGCAAAAGCCCGTGGCGCGCGATCTGTCCGGGGCCGGACGGATCCTGTTTGTCGAAGACGAGGACATGGTGCGGGGCATTGCCGCCAAGCTCTTGCGCGCCCGTGGCTATGAGGTGATCGAAGCCTGTGACGGCGAAGAGGCCCTGATCCTAGCCGAAGAATACGCTGGAAAGATCGACATGCTGATTTCGGATGTGATCATGCCGGGGCTGGATGGTCCGTCGCTGCTGAAAAAGGCCCGGCCGTTCCTCAATGGCGCGCCGGTGATGTTCATCTCAGGCTATGCCGAAGCGGAGTTCTCCGACATGCTCGATGGCGAAACTGGGATCTCGTTCCTGCCCAAACCCCTCGACATCAAGACCTTAGCCGAGCGGGTCAAGGACGCGTTGCAGCCGCAAACCGCCTGATCCTGATAAATTCCATTCAGGTTGCAAACTGTTAAGCGAGCGCCGCACGGCACCGACTTGCGGGATGCTGACTCGGGGTCTACCGTCCCCCCAAAACGGATCTGGGAGGATCAAATGGCACAGTTAAACGTTTCGCGTCGTCACCTATTGGGTGGGGCAGCGGTCGTTGGGGGGATCATGATTGGGG
>DAITMY010000030.1:0-13650 GCA_036834925.1 Asticcacaulis sp. | reverse complement strand
CGTGAGGAGTCGTCGGTATTGACCGAGGTCAGATCAATGCGGATACGCACCCGGCTTTTGTCGAGCTGCTCCGGATCAAAGGCAATGTCCCCGCGCCAGGCGCTGAACGTGCCAGTGATCGATGCCCCCGACCACTCGGTGGAAAACCCAAGTTTGGAGGCCGCGCGGTCGATGGCCCATTGCGGTACGGGCGCGGCTTGAGCGTCCGGTACGGGTTCCGCCGCTGCGTCCTGCGCTGAGGGTTCGGTCGGGACGACGGCTGGAGCGACGGGGGCCTCAGCCTCAACAGGCAACGGATCTGACGCAACGACTTCGACGGGCTCAGGCGCGGGTCCCGACAGCACCAACTGTCCGGCCAAGGCCGCGCCGCCGACCAGCAGCAGCGGCCAGAGCCACACGGGCGGCATGATCTGACCGGCTTTGACGCCTGGGGCCATGCGGGCCAGCGTCACGTCCTTGTCCACAAGGTGGTGCTTGAGCGCCGCACCCACATGCAGGATCACCAAACCATAAGTGAGCTTGATCAACAGGCCATGGGCGAACACGGCCGCATTATGCAGCGAGTCCGAACGCGGCAAGGGCAGGTGCGGCCAAGGGATCACCCCGAACAGCACCGTCGGTGTGCCCAGCTTGCTGGCCGAGACGATGGCCCAGCCACTCACCGGGATGCCGATCATGATGACATAGAACAAGACATGCACGAGGTGCGCGGCCCCCGTCTGCCACGCCGGTCCCGGCAGAGCGGGCGGCGGCGGCATGAAGAACCGCAGACCCAGCCGCAGCAGCGACAGCAACAGGATGCTGATCCCGACCGACTTGTGCAGCTGATAGAGCGCGTAGCGGTTGGGGCTATCCTCTTCCAGACGCCAGCCCATGGTAATCATGAACAGGATCAGGGCGGCAATGACCCAGTGCAGGATCACGGCGACCGTCGCATAACGGGTTCGGGTCAGGGTCATGGTCAAGACTCCGGCGGTCTTTGATGAACAATACCAAACTCAGCGTGGGCGCGGCTAAACTCGCCCTCAAAAGACAGAAACCGGATCATAAGACCCGGTTTCGCCCTTAACGCCAAGACAAGACGGGATGACACAGCGCCACCCTCGCCGTCCTTATTGCTTGTTGAACTCGCCTTCGAAGATCACTTCGACCTTGTCCGAGACGACGGTGTTCGGAAGCTGCGGCGCGACCTTGAAATCCGAACGCATGATCGTGCCCTTGGCTTCGAAGCCCAGGGTCGGCTTGCCGCCAAAGTTCAGACCACCGCCGGTAAAGGCCACATCGAAGGTCACCGGCTTGGTGACGCTATTCAGGGTCAGGTCGCCCGACAGTACGCCGCGAGCCTCGTCGACGGCCTTCAGCGCGGTCGACTTGAACTGGATCGGCGTGCCGCCAAAGAAGCTGGTCGCGATTTTCTTGTCAAAGTCCGGCAAGCCCGTCCACACGCCGTTCGGATCGACATTCATGCTGAGGGTCGACTTTTCGGCGGCGGCGGGGTCCAACGTCACGGTCGCGTCCACCTTGTTGAGGATCATGACGTAGTTGGCGAGGCCCATGTGCTTGACCTTGGCGTACAAGCGCGCGTGCGACGGATCAACCGCATAGATGCCGGCGGGCTGGTCGGCGACCTTGGCCGAAAAGTTCTTGCCCTGAGCCACAGCGGTCATCGGAAGGGCAGCCACACCCGCCACAAGCGCCGCAGACACGGCAACGGCACGGAAGAATTGGGTCATGCACGGTCTCCTGATTGGGTCACCCGGCCCCTCGGGGCGGGCAGGTTTGATTGTTACAAAAGCGTAATGGTGTTGGATACAGTTTAACATAGGCGCGCGACCAGACAACCGCAACATGTGTCGCAACTTCACGAAAGCGTGATCTGAAAAACTCGGATCCTGCCCCAAAGTCAGGGCGCAATTCTGCGTTAAAGTCCACGAAACGGGGTTGTCTCCCCGCTAGGCTCTGAGTGAGGCTGCCATGACCTATCGCGCTCCCGTCCGTGACCTGACCTTTTGCCTGACCCATGCGGCGGGCCTTGACCGGCTGTTGGCCCTGCCCGCCTTTGCCGACTGCGATGCAGATCTGATCGGCGCGGTCCTAGAAGCGGCCGCAAAGCTGTCCGAGGACGTGCTGGCCCCCTTGAACTGGAGCGGCGACCGACATGGCGCAAAGCTGGTCGATGGCAAGGTCATCACGGCCCCGGGCTTTGCTGATGCGCTGAAACAGTTTGCCGACGGCGGTTGGAACGGCCTCGGGGCCGATCCCGAATATGGTGGTCAGGGCCTGCCCAAGGCGATCGAACAGGCGGCCTTCGAGATGGTCCACGCCGCCAACATGGCTTTTGGCCTGTGCCCCATGCTGTCCCAGGGGGCGATTGAAGCCCTGCACCAGCACGGCACGCCAGAGCAAAAAGCGAAATACCTGCCCAAGCTGATTTCCGGCGAATGGACGGGCACCATGAACCTGACGGAGCCCCAGTCCGGGTCGGATCTGTCCACCCTGACCGCGCGGGCGGAGCCTGTCGGTGATGGCACCTACAAGATCTGGGGCCAGAAGATCTACATCACCTGGGGCGATCACGATGCGACGGACAATATCCTGCACTTCGTCCTCGCCCGCTTGCCCGACGCCCCCGCCGGAACCAAAGGAATCTCTTTATTCCTCGTGTCCAAGCACCATCTGGATGCGGACCTGAAGCCCTTAGATCGCAACGCCGTAGGGCCGGTGGGCTTAGAACATAAGCTCGGCATCCACGCCTCCCCGACCTGTGTGATGCAATATGATGGGGCCATCGGGGAAATGGTCGGCCAGCCGAACCAAGGCCTCGCAGCCATGTTCGTGATGATGAACGCAGCCCGTCTGGCGGTCGGCGTCGAGGGCGTGGCTCTGGCCGAGCGCGCCTATCAAAAAGCCCTCGCCTATGCGCTGGACCGTCGTCAGGGGCGCTCAGTGCTCACGGGCGAAGCCTCGGCCCCGATCTTTGACCATCCGGATGTGCGCCGCATGCTCGTCGGAGCCCGCGCCCGTCTTCAGGCCGCCCGCACGATCTGCCTGACCTGTGCGGTCGAAGCGGATCTGGCCCGTCACGCTGCCGATCCGGCCCAACAGGCCCGCGCGAAACGCCGCGAAGATTTCCTTGTGCCGATTGCCAAGGCCTGGGCCACCGACATCGGGGTCAGCGTCGCCTCGACCGGCCTGCAAGTGCACGGCGGGATGGGCTTTATCGAAGAAACGGGAGCCGCTCAGTTCTATCGCGATGCCCGGATTGCC
Source organism: Asticcacaulis sp. (assembly GCA_036834925.1). Classification (GTDB taxonomy): domain Bacteria; phylum Pseudomonadota; class Alphaproteobacteria; order Caulobacterales; family Caulobacteraceae; genus Asticcacaulis. The sequence goes on along the minus strand of DAITMY010000030.1, from coordinate 10,383 downwards.
CCGATCTATGAAGGCACTAACGGCATCCAGGCCGCCGATCTGGTCGGACGCAAACTTAGTCAGGACAATGGCCAAGCGGCGCGCGACCTCATCCACGACATTCACGAAACTACCACCGCGCTTGTCCTGTCTGGCGATGAGCGGCTGGTCGAGGCCAGCGAATATCTGACCCACGCAACTCGGGGCTTTACAGCGGCCACAGACTGGTTGCTCGAGCGCAAGGCCGAAGGCGCCCATGCCGATGTGGCCGCCGCCGCCTATGCCTATCTTGAGCTATGCGGCACGGTGATCGGCGGCTGGGGCCTGGCCAAGCTGGCCTTGGCGGCCCGCACCTTGCTCGATCAGGGGGACAGCGACCGTGAACGGCTCGAAGCCCAAATCCGCCTGTTCAGCGTGTTTGCCGATCAAGACCTATCGGTCACTGAAGCAGGCTTGGCCCGCATCACTGCGGGCAACCGCGACCTCGGTGCGCTCACCGCCCGCGCGCTCGGCGCTGAAGGATAAGACTCAGGAATCAGCGCCCCGTCGGTTTGTCCTGTATGGCCACCGGCGACGGCGTAGCCCCCGCCTCGTCCATAAACGCGATCGCTTCGCGCACAAACACCGCCTGGGTGACGACCCCCAGCTCAAGGCGGTTGTTGTCCTGTTCAACTTGGCGCGTCAGGATCCCCGCAATAAAGACTTGGGCGGGCTGTTCCGTGGACGGATGACGGCGGCTCTTGTGGGTCATGAACACGGCCCCGCCAGAGTTGCCAGACACCGCCGTCAGATCGATCAAAAATACCGGAAACGCCTTAACGGGGGTCAGGGGATAGGACGCAACCCGCCCGGAGCGCAGGATCGGGAAACCGGCCCGGTTCGACGCCAGACCATTGGGAAAGCCCAGGGTCATCATCTCATCGCCAGGCCCCACCCCATAGTCCTCAAAGGTCTCGGCATCGGCGATCCAGTCGAGCGGAATCGCCGCCTTGGTAAAGCTTTCGGGGGCCTCAATGGGCAGGATCGCTACATCTTCAACCGGATGGCGGAACCAGCGGATCCCGGCCTCATCGCGGATCGTTACAGAGGCCGGGGCATAGCGCCATTCGCCGGAGGGATCGGAAAAGCGCCAACCGACACGGATTTCGCGCTCGGGCATACGCTCAAACACGTGGGCCGCTGTGACGAGTACCACCCGAGGGGTCCCGTCCAGCTTGGGGGCCGACACCAGAAACCCCGTCCCAACCGTACGCCGCCCGTCCGCAGTCGGCTGTTCGACCTGGACCGTCGCATTGATGAGCTGAACCGTCAGATCCCCGTCGATCATTTTTGCCCCCACGTTTACTTAAATGCCATTTGACCTGAGCTGGAAGTCAACACAAGCTCCACGCCGAAAACAAGGCACCGGATGCTACCCAGCGGACCGGTAAAGGCTACTATTGTCTGGAGGGACGCCATGACTAACCCGATTGATCGCCGCACCATTCTGTTTAGTGGCACGGCCGCGGGCCTCGCCGTTAGCCTTCCTGCCCTCAGCTTTGCCGCGACGAAAAGCCCAACGCCTCAAGGAAAATCCATGCTGAAACCGCCCGTTGCCCCGAAAATCCCCCACAAGACCGAGCAACTGGGGCGCGTCCGGGTTGATGACTATGCTTGGATGAAGGACGAAAACTGGCAAAAGGTCATGCGCGATCCCAAGATCCTGCGCGCCGACATCCGCCAGTACCTTGAGGCGGAAAATGCCTATTCCAAGGCCGTCCTGGCTGAGACCGAGACCCTTCAGGCCACCATGTTCGATGAGATGAAGGGCCGCATCAAGGAAGACGATGCCAGCGTGCCGTCACCGGATGGGGACTGGGAATACTACACCCGCTTTGAAAAAGGCGCACAGCAAGCCATCCATGCACGCCGTCCGCGCGGTGGCGGGGCCGAACAGATCCTGATCAACGAAGATGTCCTTGCCAAGGACCACAGCTTCTATAGCGTCAATGACGCCGGCCATACGCCGGACCATAAATACTACATCTGGACGGCCGACACCCAGGGGTCTGAGTACTATACCCTGTTCATCAAGGATCTGGCCGCCGATAAGGTGATTGGCACAATCGACGGCACCTATGGCGCCTTTACGGTGACACCGGACTCGCAGTGGCTGTTCTGGATCTGGCGCGATGAAAATGCCCGCCCGGCCAAGATCTTCCGCCGTCCCCTACTCGGCGGCAAGGACGAGCTGGTCTACGAAGAAAAGGATCCGGGCTTCTTCATTGGCGTGGGCGTCACAGCGGCCGACCGGTTTATCGAAATCTCGGCCCAAAATCAGGAAACCAGCGAAACTTGGCTGATCCCGACAAAGACCCCGACCGCCGCCCCGGTGCTGGTCGAGCCCCGCAAGACCGGCGTGATCTATAACCTCCAGGATTGGGGGGACCGCTTCGTTGTGCACACCAACGAAGACGCCGAAGACTTCAAGCTGATGTGGGCCGATGCCGACATGCCGCGCCGCGCAAGCTGGAAGCCGTGGATCGCCCACCGTCCCGGGGTGTTCGTCACCGGCACCCTCGCCTTTGAGACCTTCCTTGTGCGGGCAGAAAAAGAGAACGCCAACGACCGGATCGTCATCACGCAAAAATCGGACCTCAGCGAACACGCCATTGCCTTCGACGAAGAGGCCTATGTGCTGGGCCTGATGGGCGGGTTCGAATACAAGACCGAGACCTTACGCTTCCGCTATGCCTCACCGACGACGCCGAACCAGACGTTTGATTACGACATGGCCAAGCGGACCCGCACCCTGCGTAAAACCCAGGAAATCCCCTCGGGTCACAATCCGGCGGACTATGTGGCCAAGCGGCTCTATGCCAAGGCCGCGGATGGGGCCGAGGTGCCGATCACGGTGCTGATGCGCAAGGACACCCCGCTCGATGGGTCCGCGCCGCTGCTGCTCTATGGCTATGGCTCCTATGGCGCGTCGATGGATCCGAACTTCTCGATCCGCAACCTCAGCCTGGTGGACCGGGGCTGGATCTGGGCCACCGCCCATATCCGCGGCGGGGCCGAAAAAGGCCGAGGCTGGTTCATGGACGGCCGCAAGTTCAAGAAAAAGAACACCTTTACCGACTTTATCGCTAGTGCCGAGCACCTCATCGGCAAGGGCTATGGGACCGAGGGCCGTATCGTCGCCTATGGGGGATCCGCCGGGGGCCTGTTGATGGGGGCGATCACCAATCTGCGCCCGGACCTCTGGGCCGGGGTGATCGGCGCGGTGCCGTTCGTCGATGTGCTCAACACCATGAGCGACACTAGCCTGCCGCTGACCCCGCCGGAATGGCCGGAATGGGGCAATCCGCTGACTGATCCTGAGGCCTATGACTATATCCTCAGCTACAGCCCCTATGATCAGGTGACCAACCTGCCCTATCCGCCGGTCTTGGCCACCGGCGGGCTGTCGGATCCGCGCGTCACCTATTGGGAGCCGGCCAAGTGGATCGCCAAGCTACGCGACAAGTCCACCAGCGGCGCGCCAATGCTGCTGAAGATCAACATGGAAGCCGGACACGGCGGATCCTCCGGGCGCTATGACTTCCTCAAGGAAATCGCCTTCGACTATGCCTTTGCCGTGTGGGCGATGGCGCGGACGAAACAGGCAAAATGATCCGCATTCGGGAGGCTGAGGCGGCGGACCTTCCCGCCGTCACAGCGATCTATGACCACCATGCCCGCACCGGCACCGGCACGTTCGAGGAAGCCGGTCCGGACCTGGCGGAAATGACCCGGCGCTGGGAGGCTGTGCGAGCCATGGCCTTGCCCTATCGCGTGGCCATCGGCGCGGACGATCAGGTGTTGGGCTTTGCCTATGCCAGTCCGTTTCGCGCCCGGCCCGCCTATCGCTATCTTGTTGAAGATTCAGTCTATATTGCCCCCGGATCTGAGGCCCAGGGCCTTGGCCGCGCCCTGCTGGAGGATCTGATCCGAGCTTGCGAAGCGGCGGGCAGCCGGGGGCTGCTGGCGGTGATCGGCGACCGGGCCAATGCCGCCTCGATTGGGCTTCATACCGCCTGCGGCTTTGTCGAAACCGGCACCCTGCCCTATGCCGGATTCAAGTTTGGTCGCTGGGTCGATGTCGTCCTCATGCATCGCCCGCTCAATGGCGGCGATCGCACCCCGCCCGAAGGCCCCGGCTGGGTGCGCTAAGGCTGGATCTGAAACGGCAAAAGCTTTATGCTTATCGGGTGAGCGCTATACGACTGATCCTCATGACATTGGCCCTTGTGGGTTTTATCGGCCTGAGCCTCGTTCAGGCCCCCATGGCCTATGCCCGCTCAGCCCCGGACAGCGCCGCATGTCACGGCCCCGTATCCCACAGCGAAACCCCAGCTCCCGTCAAAGCCCCCGCCGCCATGGGAGTGCTGATGCCGTGCTGCGCCCATACCCTGACGCCGACCGCCAAGCTGGTTGCGCCCGCCTGCCGCTATGCGGTGCGGATCGACTGGCCCCGTCCGGGTGACACGACCTTTACCCCCTTCAACCCTACTCTGGAGCCGTTCCCGCCGCGATTGGCCTGACAGGTTTTCCCACCTCGTCACGAATTGCACAAAAGGAACATCTCTATGACTCGCTCTCTGCGCGCCCCGAAGGCGGCATCTTACGGGCTGTCTGCCCTGCTCATCACGACGGTTCTGTCCTCGACCTCGGCCCTCGCCCAATCGCATGGGGATCACGGGGCCCACCACGGGACTCATGCCCATGCGGCTGAGCCCTCGGATCGCTGGACCGTCAGCACCCATACTGAACTGTTTTTAGTCCATAACCAGCAATCCGGCCCCCGGGGCGATGACAAAACCTATGTCGCCGGGATGGTCATGGCCGAAGGCAAGCGCCAGTTCTCCGGCGGTCACAGCCTGACACTCCAAACCATGCTCAGCCCGGATCCGTGGATGGGCAAGTCGGGCTATCCGCTGCTGCTTCAAGCCGGGGAAAGTGCCGACGGGCGCACGCCATTGGTGGACCGCCAGCACCCCCATGATCTGGTCATGGCGTTATCGGCCACCTATCGCCACCGCCTGAGCGACACCGAGTCCTTGAGTGTGCTGGTCGGTTGGCCCGCCGCTCCGGCTTTTGGTCCGGACGCCTTCATGCACCGTGCCTCGGCGGGCGGCAGCCCCGAAGCGCCGATCACGCATCACTGGTTCGACTCGACCCACATCACCTATGGTGTGGTGACCGTCGGCTGGCAAAACGGCCCCCTCACCCTTGAGGGCAGCGCCTTCAAGGGCCGCGAACCGGACGAGACCCGCTTTGATCTCGACAACCCCAAGCTCGACAGCCAGTCAGCCCGTCTGACCTGGCAGGCGAGCCCCCATCTGGCGCTGCAAATCTCGGGTGCGCGTCAGCAAAGCCCCGAAGCGCTCGATCCCCACAGCGATCAAGACAAACTGTCTGCCAGCGCCAGCTATATGCGTCCGCTTTCCGGGGCTGGGCAACTCGCGATCACCGGCGCCTGGGCCTCGAAAAAGGCCACGGGGCGCCGTGCCCAAAACGCCTGGCTGTTCGAAGCCAGCTATCGCCCGGCCCAAACCGGCTGGCAGGTCTTTACCCGCGCCGAACAGATCGACACCGATGAACTGGGCCACAGCCATGGTCATGGCCATAGTGCAAGCGGCAAAGGTCATCATGGTCCGGTCGAGACCGTACGCAAGCTAAGCCTTGGCGCCGCTTACGATTTTGCCCTAAGCGAGCGGATCAAACTGGGCCTTGGCGCGCTCTATAGCCGCAATCAAGTCCCCGATGCCCTGCACGACTATGGGCGTAACCCCCATGGCACCCAGGTGTTTTTGCGCCTTGTCCGGCATTAAGGCGCGGGCTTGAAACCAAGGCGGGCGGGTTCAGACGGGTTTGGACCCGCCCGCCATCCTCTGCTGACAGATCCTGACATACGGGCGCGCTAAACCCGTCCCGTCGGTCGCACAGCAGAGGAGTTCATCATGATTGCTTACGTCACCTTTGGGGCCAATGATCCCGCCGTTTCCAAGGCGTTTTATACCCCGGTCCTGGCCGCCCTCGGCTATAGCCCGATCATGGAGCACGAGGAATGGACGGGCTATTCGCGCCCCGACAGCCCGGGTCTGGTCTGGCTTGGTCGTCCTTATGACAAACAGGCCGCGACGCCCTCGAACGGCACCATGGTCGGCTTTATGGCTATGGACGAGGCCCAGGTGAACGCCGCCCATGCCGCCGCCCTCGCGAATGGCGGAACCTGCGAAGGCGAGCCCGGCCCCCGCCCGCAATACGGCCCGGGCATGTATCTCGCCTATGTGCGCGACCCGGTCGGCAACAAGATGTCCTTCATGTACCGCGACCCAGCCTTGGCGGTTTAAGGCGCATGCAAAAGCCCTCTGTCCGCGATGGGACAGAGGGCTTTTTAAGGACCGCGATGGGGATCGTCAGACGATCAGCGCCTTGATTGCCGCGAGGCCGTCTTCGGCCTTGCTGGCATCGGGGGCGCCGCCTTGGGCAAAGTCTGGCTTGCCCCCGGCACCCTGACCGCCCATGGCGATCACGGCAGCCTTGGCCAATTCGGCGGCATTGAAGCGTCCGACCAGACCCGGCGTCAGGGCCACAGTCACCGCCGCCTTGCCGTCGAGTATGCCCACGAGCGCCACCACGCCCTCGCCGATTTGCTTTTTGAAATCGTCGGCCAAAGGCCGCAGATCCTTGCCACCGACACCGTCGAGGACCCGGGCGATCACCGCAACCCCGTTGAGGTCTTCCGGACCCGCCGCTGCCCCGCCGCCGCTGACGGCGAGCTGGCGCTTGGCCTCGCTCAGCTCTTTTTCCAGACGCTTACGCTCATGGATCAGGGCCTCGACGCGGGCCGCTACATCGGCCACCGGCACCTTGAAGCTGTCAGCAAGGGTGCGGGCGACGCCGGCCTGATCCAGCAAGTATTGACGGGCCGCCTCGCCGGTCAGGGCTTCGATCCGGCGTACCCCAGCGGCAATACCGCTTTCGGACACCACCTTGAACAGGGCGATATCGCCGGTGCGGGCGACGTGGGTGCCACCGCACAGCTCGACTGAATAGGCCCCGTCCGCTTCAAGGCTGTCGCCCAGGGTCAGGACGCGGACTTCGTCGCCATATTTCTCGCCAAACAGGGCCACGGCCCCGGCGGCAATGGCGGCCTCGGGGGCCATCATCGCGGTTTGGGCGGCGGCGTTCTGGCGGACAACCGCATTCACCTCGTCCTCGATCCGCGCCAGTTCCGCCGGCGAAAGCGGGCCGCCGTGGCTGAAGTCAAAGCGCAGGCGCTCAGCATCAACCAGCTGGCCCTTTTGTGCCACGTGCGGGCCAAGCACATTTTTCAGCGCCGCATGCAGCAAGTGCGCCGCCGAGTGGTTCGCGCGGGTGGTCTGGCGCTTGTCGGCATCGACGATCAGGGTCGCGCGCTGCCCGCGGGTCAGGGTGCCCTCCAGGACTTCGATCGTCTGGACGATCAGATCGCTCGCCTGTTTTTGGGTGTCGAGCACCCGGGCCTTGCCGCCATCCCAGACGATCAAGCCGGTATCGCCTGCCTGGCCGCCACCTTCGGGATAGAAGGGGGTAGTAGCAAACACGGCTTCGGCGCGCTGACCTGCGGTGACACTGGCGACCTCGGCTCCCTCGACCACCAGCGTCAGCAGCGCCGCTTCGGTTTCAAGGTGCTCATAGCCGACAAAGTCGATCACCCCGAGGCGGTCACGGATGACGAACCATTCCGCGGCCACGGCCTTTTCGCCGGATCCACTCCAGTTTTCGCGCGACTGGGCGCGCTGAACGTTCATGGCGGCATCAAACCCGTCGGTATCAACGACGATCCCCCGGCTGCGCACGGCATCCTGGGTCAGATCGAGCGGGAAGCCGTAGGTGTCATAGAGCTTGAACGCCGTGTCGCCGGACAGGACCCCACCCTCGCCAAGGCCTTCGGTGGCCTCTTCGAGAAGAGCCATGCCGCGTCCGAGGGTGCGGCGGAAGCGCTCTTCTTCCTGGCGCAGGGTTTCGACGATGGTGGCTTCGGCGCGGCGCAGCTCGCCGTAGTGCTCGCCCATTTCGGCCACCAGCGTCGGGGCCAAGCGGTGCATCAGCGGCTCTTGCGCCCCCAACAGGTGCGCATGGCGCATGGCCCGGCGCATGATCCGGCGCAGCACATAGCCCCGACCTTCGTTCGAGGGGGTCACGCCGTCAGCGATCAGGAAGCTCGACGAGCGCAGATGGTCGGCAATCACCCGGTGCGACGGCAAGGCGTCCCCGGCGGCAGCCACGCCCGTGGCCTCAACGCTGGAGCGGATCAGGGCCTGGAACAGGTCGGTGTCATAGTTGTTGTGCACGCCCTGAAGCACAGCCGCGAGGCGCTCCAGCCCCATGCCGGTGTCGATCGACGGACGCGGCAGGCTGGTTCGGGTCCCGTCGGCATGCTGCTCGAACTGCATGAACACAAGGTTCCAGATTTCGATGAAGCGGTCGCCATCCTGTTCGGCGCTGCCCGGAGGGCCACCCCAGACGTCCGGGCCATGGTCAAAGAAGATTTCCGTACACGGACCACAGGGACCGGTATCGCCCATGGACCAGAAATTGTCCGATCCGGCGATACGGGCAATCTTCGACTCCGGCAGGCCCGCGATCTTTTTCCACAGATCAAAGGCCTCATCGTCATCGATATAGACCGTGACCATCAGCTTGTCCTTGGGCAGGCCATAGTCACGGGTGATCAGAGTCCAAGCATGCTCAATCGCTTCAGCCTTAAAATAGTCGCCGAAAGAGAAATTGCCCAGCATCTCAAAGAAGGTGTGGTGGCGGGCGGTGTAACCCACATTATCGAGGTCGTTGTGCTTGCCGCCTGCGCGCACGCACTTCTGTGACGAGGTGGCGCGGGGGATAGCGCGGGTCTCAGCCCCGGTGAAGACGTTCTTGAACGGCACCATGCCGGCGTTGACGAACAGCAGCGTCGGATCGTTCTGGGGCACCAGCGGCGCAGAGGCCACGCGCTCATGGCCCGTCTTGACGAAGTAGTCGAGGAAAGTGCTGCGGATCTCATTCAGCGTAGGCATAGGCGCTCCGGGTGGGGGAAAGGGGCGTCAACAAAAGGGGCGCGGGCCGCAAATCACCCGCATGTCCCGCCCATATAGAAGTCAGAGCCACCTTCCCACAAGTCCTTGTTCTGGCCTCAGATACGCTTCACAAAAGCACGTCCCCGCCGGTCATCACACCGGCGGGGACAGTTTGCCCGTCTGACTCTGACAGGTCGGTCGGGGTCGCAGACCCAGAACGGGCAAAACCGAGACAGCTTTATTCCGGGGTGTCGCTGTCGCCATCCGGCTCCGGCGCGCCCAGAAGCTCCTCCGCCAGCAGACCCGAGTTCTTGCGCACGGCCTGTTCGATCTCGTTACAGATATCGGGGTTGGCCTTGAGGAAGTCGCGAGCGTTTTCACGGCCTTGGCCGATCCGGGTGGAGTTGTAGGAGTACCAGGACCCCGACTTCTCCACGACCCCAGCCTTGACGCCCAGATCGATGATCTCGCCGAGCTTGGAAATGCCATGGCCGTAGAGGATATCGAACTCCACTTCGCGGAACGGCGGCGCGATCTTGTTCTTCACCACCTTGACCCGCACATTGTTACCGACGATCTCGTCGCGCACCTTGATCGAGCCAGTGCGGCGGATGTCGAGGCGGACCGAGGCGTAGAACTTGAGGGCATTGCCCCCCGTGGTGGTTTCCGGCGAGCCGTACATCACCCCGATCTTCATCCGGATCTGGTTGATAAAGATCACCAGACACTTGGACTTGGAAATCGAGCCCGTCAGCTTGCGCAGGGCCTGGCTCATCAGGCGCGCTTGCAGACCGGGTAAGCTGTCACCCATGTCACCTTCGATTTCGGCCTTGGGCGTGAGGGCGGCGACGGAGTCGATCACCACCACATCCACGGCGCCCGAGCGCACCAGGGTATCAGTGATTTCCAGCGCCTGCTCGCCGGTATCGGGTTGGGACACCAGCAGGTCATCGAGATTGACCCCAAGCTTCTGGGCATAGGAGGGATCGAGCGCATGTTCCGCATCGACAAAGGCCGCTGTGCCGCCCGCCTTCTGAATTTCCGCGACCGTGTGCAGGGCCAGGGTGGTTTTGCCCGAGCTTTCCGGACCAAAGATCTCGACCACCCGCCCCTTGGGCAGGCCGCCAATCCCGAGGGCAATATCCAGCCCCAGTGACCCGGTCGAGACCGACTCGATCTCCACGACCTTGCCGCCGGCCCCCAACTTCATCACCGAGCCCTTACCAAAGGCCCGGTCAATCTGTGCCAGCGCGGCTTCGAGCGCGCGCTGCTTGTCTGCTTCGTCTTTTCCCACGAGTTTCAATGCTGCCTGTGACATGAATCC
>DAITMY010000029.1:0-13788 GCA_036834925.1 Asticcacaulis sp. | reverse complement strand
GGCCAAGATCCAGCCTGCCAGAGGGCCACTCACCCCCCCCGTCAGCGCGGTCGCCACCACGGACACGACAGCCCAGGCGCCTAAAAGGCCAAGACGGGCCGCCTCTTCGTCACGGGCCAGCAATCCAAGCGCAAGGACACCGGGAATAACCATAACGGCCAAAGCCACAATGATCCCCAGCGGAGCTTGAAGCAGCGCAAAGCCAATCAGACCGGCCATCACCAGGGCCGCCCATCCGAGGTGCCAAACAACCGCCGTCAGCCTCGCCCGCAGAAAGCTGGCATCCAAACCGGATGCCGTCGCTGTTGTGCCCGTCGTTTCAGACACAGCGCCGCCCTCAGCGCCGGAAAACTGCACGCTGGGACCCTCAACGGTGCGCTGTCGCGCTGATTCGGAACTCTCAGACACAGATGTCATGAAACAGAGCCTAACTTCAGAACGATACATACGCCAGTCATGAGCAAATGCGACCGAACGCACGCCTCAGGCGAGCCGATAACGTACACAGACCCATGAACGATACGCTTGCCAGCATCTATTGCGGTGCTTATGTCGGTGCCCATGACCGTACCGATCGCTTCATTGCCGCCCCATTCCCCCCAAGACGCTTTGGAAGACCTCGCCGAGACGCTAGATTTTCTAGGGGACTGGGAAGATCGCTACAAATATATCATCGACCTTGGTCGCGCCCTGCCCCGTCTGGATGAACACGAATACACGGATAGCAACAAAGTTCAGGGCTGCGCCAGCCAAGTCTGGCTTATCGTCAGCGCAGACAGCCCAGGGGTCTTGTCCTTCAAAGGGGACTCGGATGCCCACATCGTCAAAGGCCTTGTGGCCGTACTGATACGGATCCTCAATGGCGCGCGCTATGAAGACGTCCGCGAATTTGATTTAGCTCAGGGCCTTAAACGTCTTGGCCTGAGTGAAGCGCTGAGTTCCCAGCGGACCAATGGGCTAACATCTATGGTGGCCCGCCTCAAGGCCGAGGCCAGAAACTACCTCTAAGCGTCGATCAAACGACGGCCAGCCTTTGGTTCCGGTGCCGCCCTAAGACACCCTTCTAAGGCCTCGATCATCGTATCAAACCCGGGATCATCGCGAAGATCTTCGATCAAACGGCAGGCGTAGCCAACCGTTGTCCGGTCACGGTCAAAGGCCCTCGCAATGCGGCTCATCGGCCATTGATAGGTGACACAGGCCAGATACATCGCCGTTTGGCGCGCACGGGCTGCCGGGGCGTGATTTCGCCGCTCCGAGGCGATGTCTCGCATTGGAATCCCCATCACCATGCCCACAAGGGCAATGATAAATGCGGCCTTGCGCACATCGAGATCGCGCTCTTGGGTGTCCGGCTGAAAAACAGCATGGTGCAAAGTCATTTTACTATCCCCTCTCATTGAACGGCAGTCAGCCGCTATCGAGAGAATAATCGCGCTATGGGGGCGCGGGGATAAACTTCGCCCATGAGACGCCATTGCAAACACAAACGTCACCCAACCGAATACGGACCCGACGCGTTTGCGCTGTAAAGCCGGAACTTAGCTCAGTGCATACAAATATATATTGAATATACGGCATATTAAAAAATAGACGCCAAAGAAACGCCTAATCAGGCAGCACGTATCCCACTGTTAGGCAGTCTTAGCTCACCAATAAAAGCATCATGCCCAAGAATGACATCGACATTTTTACCATCGGACGACAAAGGAAGCCGCAACCAGAATAAAGAAAGGCCGGGAAGACCACGCCAAGCCATGTTATGCAGGCCTACGGAAGGCTTTTGTGTGCGGACAACAAACGCCAGCTCTTCGCACCAATAGGTCGCCGCCGCTGCGGGATAAATGTCCGCAAACACGCGCCCCGTAATCTCACGGCCATAGGCAGGATAAAAACCTGTGCCCGCCAGACGCTGCTTTAGACAGGCCGGGTCCATGGGGTCCCCGGACACATCGACCAAGCTAATCTGCGGCAAAAGGTGACGAAAGGCCGCAGGATCCAATTGCGCACGCGAGGGCAACCGACCGGCCTGACGCAGGCTACGCCAGTACCGGAATAAGGTTTCATGCGCTTTGATCGCGGCCATCATTGCCGCCATCTGGCCCGTCATCAAAAACCCGCCAACCCGTTCGAATCACTACGATTCATATTCGCTTAACCCTTGATTCCGAGGCAAGCGCAAAAGGGTTAACGGGGCGCATTAATCCGCCACCGAGGGCCTGAGATAAAATAAAAAAAGACGCACACCGAAACCGGCATGCGTCTTTTCATTCACGACTTTGACAAAGTCAGAAATCAGCGACCACGGCTCGCCTGGCGACCGCCTTGGCCGAGACCCATCTGCTTGGCGAGATCTGAACGGGCCTTGGCATAGTTCGGCGCAACCATCGGGTAATCCTTCGGCAGGCCCCACTTTGCACGGTACTCTTCCGGGCTCATGTTGTACTTCGTACGCAGATGACGCTTCAGCGACTTGAACTTGCGGCCATCTTCAAGGCAGATGATGTAGTCCGGGGTGATGGACTTCTTGACCGGGATCGCCGGCTCCTTCGGAGCGACTTCCTTGGTTTCTTCCCCGGTTGAAATCGAGGTCAGGGCATAGAAAACGCTCTGGATCAAGGACGGCAGTTCACTAGCAGGAACGGTATTGTTGCCAACATATGCAGAAACAATGTCTGCGGCCATATCAATGGCCTGAGATTTATCTTCCATTTATCCTATCCTTTTGTGGATGCGCGCCAGCGAGCAGGATGAATCACCGCGCCCTGATTCACTTATACAAAAACCTGAGTGCTTCACAACAAAGAAATAAGGACTTGTCGCATTAAATATGAGTATCGGCGTCGTATTCATAAAAAGCAGTTCATGATTTCAATCCCAATGTCGTCAATTTTTCGACTTTAGGCCCCCCATAAGAAAAATCATCGGCATAATGTCACAGCCAATGCAGCAAAAATATGATTTTGCGCGCATTCAAAACGAAAATATGTTGCTCACTCAATACACATCAAATGCAGATATACCACACTTGTAACGCGTAAGCGCTGCAAGCGGCACGTTACCCACAAGGCGGCGACAAATATCAAGGATACACAGCCTGACTTAGACTATAAGCCAGCCGTGAGAAATTCAGATCTGAGAGTCTCTGTAATCGGTGGCAAACGCCAACAGAGCTGATTTTTGCGGAACAGAAAACTCATCAATATCGATGGCTTCGCCCGACCGAATGGCTTGCTGGATCACAGAGGTCAAGGCCGATGACAAGGCCCAGTTCCAATACCGAAGCACGGTCTGTGCCCGATCTGGGGCCAGCATGTCATAAATAACCAAAACGCGCTCAAGATCCGGATGGGGAGAGCCGTCCGCAAGGCGCTCCGGGCGGCGAAGCCCTCGCCACAACTGACGCAAGCTTTTCTTGGGTAGCCCTGTAGCCTTGCACATGACGGCAATTCCCTCGCCGCCCCTGTCCAACATGATTTTGGTGCCCGTCGACGGCTTGATCCCGGCCAGATAGGAAATTTCTTCGGCAATGGTCCGGGTCATCCGCACTTCGCCTGCGGCAATCGCGTGATCCAAGCTGTCGTAAGGGCTCTTGGGAATGGCCTCACGGTTACGCTGGCGACGCTCAATAAATTGCAGGGCCTTACGGGACAAGGCGTCGGACCAACCCTCGCTGGCGGCAATCGCAAACACATCGCCCGCCGCGTCTTGCATCAGTTCGCGCGTTACGGCAAAGCGGGTCAATAGGTTCAAACGGGCCTCGGACGGCGCCCACCAGAACATGACATAGGCAGATGACGGACGAAGCTCAGGGCGCTTAAGCAACATCGGGATCAGCTCTGGCATCTGCCGACTGGCTGCGACCAGAGTCTCGACCGTCGGCTGAGACAGCTTTGCGCCGCGATTGGTCAACAAAGCCCGCATAACCACGGGCTCCTGGCGCTCAACCAGAATCTCAGAAATAATCTCAGAGACGTGGTCGCGCTGAGCGATCAACAGCCGGTGTTCCGCACGGCCATCACGGATACACGCAAAAAGATCTGCGTCCGTCAGGCCCTTGGCCTCAACCAAGAGCCAGCGTGCAATACTAATGTCATCGCGGCTAAACAGCCGAATCAGACAATTTGGAATTTCCTTCAACCCGCTGATCCGCTTGGCGACGCGCTCCCGCTCAAGGGGCTCGGATTCTCGAAGCATCTCTACGAGCAAGTCTGCAATGACGGCGCGCTCAAAAACGGTCACCCGTGTTTCAGGCAGGCAAACCACATCGGCCAGCCGCTTCATCAGCATGACTCTTGAGCGCGGCGGCCGCACCGGTGCGCGCAAGGCCTCAAGCTCAGCAGCCGTCATTTCCCCGCCGTCCCCGCCAGAACGGTCCGAGCGGAAGTCCAAATTGACGACGGCATTCATCTTGACATCTCGGCGCTACGGACAGGGATCACGTAGGCCCATAGTGTCAGGGCGTGGTTAACGCCCGGTTCACAGACACTAAAAAGGCTTTAAAGCGCGCGATCAGCCCCGCGCAAACTGTAGGACCAAAAGGCTGATCCCCAAAATGCCAAACCAAACTTGTAAACTGATCCCGGCCAGCAATAAAACCTTCACCGCCGCCTTTACACCGCGCCTGTGAATGACACCTGTTGCGCGCTGTTCCGCCGTGCTCTGTTGCATATCCGCCCACTCCCAGATGGAGAGCTTATAAAGTGACCGAGCGTCACCCTGCCCCCGCTGTTCTGGCAACCAGAGTTCTGCGAAAGTCCGTGCGCGTCAACCCTTTATTAAGGCCTTTTTTTGTCGGACCTGTGACACAAACGCGATAGTTTGACGTAATCCCCCAGGATTAACCCTGAAAAATGACCATCAGTCATTTAATATAGTGTCTCGCACGCCCGTCAGCCTTGACGCTGAAGAAACCAAACCCGAGCCGCGCCATAATCGCGCTGATCCAGAGTGGCCCAGCCCTCACAGACGGGTTCAGGCTCATCGCGCCCCCGCTCAAAGACCGCAATGGCTCCACCTGCGACCCATTGCCCTTCGATCAGTCGGGACATGGCTTGGTCACCGAGCCCCCGGCCATAGGGCGGGTCAAGAAAGATCAGATCAAACGCCTCTCCGGCTGAACCCGGCCGAACCCCAAGGTCAGTCGCATCGCGCCGATGAATCCGCGTATTGCCAAATAAGTCCATGGCCTCGGCATTCTGGCGGATGACTCCTCGAGCCTCGGCATCTGTTTCCACAAACAGACAAAACGACGCCCCGCGTGACAAGGCCTCAAAACCCAGCGCTCCAGAGCCCGCAAACATGTCCATAACCCGCAGCCCTTCCAGACGGGGGGCCCAAGCCGCATGCTCTAGGATATTGAAAATCGCCTGTCGCGCCCGGTCGGACGTCGGGCGGGTCGTCTCCCCTTCGGGAGCCGACAGCACCTTTCCTTTAAATCGGCCAGCAACAATACGCATCGGTTTGGGGGTCTCATCCTGAATGGGCGGTATCGATTAGCAGATAAAGCCAGCCAAACAAGTCAATTGCCCGGCTAAGCCTAGCAAGAACCTCTTAATCTCTGAGGCGCACACTAGCTCAGGTAAAGCTGCTTAAAGAGCCCCACAGGAGGGCACCATGTCCTTAACCCCGACCGGAAGCTTCAGACGCCATAACGACCACTTTGAACCCGAGCGCACTCTTGATCCTCAGGAACAGCGCAAGTTACGCGGCCACCTAGAACAGATCGACTACATGGCCTACGCCTCTAATCAGGCCGTTATGCCTCAAGTTGTTGGGCGCGCAGACATCAATCGGTTTCAGCAATTGGCTGTGGCCGCTGCTCAGGCTCGGGCCCAGTGGGTCAAGGAAGCCCTGAACTTTACCGAAGCGGGACACGTTCCAACACCAGAGCAAACCAGCCGCCTCTCGCACCTCAGATCAACATTTAACGAACTCAGCCAAGCCTATGACGCCATGCGCCGCATGGTTGAGCGCGGCTACATACCCTACATTCGCACCGACCTTAAGTAACAAAATAACTAAATTGTAAAAACAATAGCAACAAAAGTGGCACATTGGTGGCACTTACATATTCACGCCCCGCCATATTAGGCATTTATTCCGCATGGGGCAAAACAAAACCTACCAAATCGTGACAAAGCTCAAATAATCAATTTTGATTCACCTTATACTAAGCCTCTGCGGCTAATCTGTGCGCAACAACCCTGTAATCCCTCCCCAGGCAGGCTCAGATGTCGTTTCAAAAACTCTCCATTCGCGTTTCGCTGATCGCCGTCAGTGCGGCGATTGTTTTCGCGGCGCTGCTGACTGTCAGCATGTCCGGCTGGTGGCTGATGCATGAAGATGCGCGCCGCCAAGGTGCCAGTCAGGGCAAGGCCCTGTCCGAGGCCTATGCGGAAAAGATCGAAAAAGATCTCGGCCAAGCTGTCAAAAACTCAGCCGTTGCCGACGCGATGATCGAGGCGCTTATTGCCGACCCTGCCCTCGCCAACCGCGATCAGGTCGGTACCGCAGCCAGGAATCTGGTCGAAGCCAACCCCGGCATTGTCGGGATGACCGTGGCCTTTGATGCGGACGGGATCGATGGCCGCGATTCTGAGTTTACGACGCACCCCTATTCAGACGCCGCTGGACGGTTTGTGCCATACTTCTATTGGAGCACCGACCGGGCGGTTGCCGTTGAAAAGCTCGTCATGACCGAAGAAGCCGGTATCGGCACGTGGTATACGGCACCGATGACACAGAACCGCACCTTGGTCACGGCCCCCTATATTTATCCGGTCAATAACGTTCCAGTGCTGATGACGACGGTGTCCGCAGTCATCCACCGCGCCCAGCAACCGATTGGCGTGGTCACGACGGACATTGCCCTGACGGACCTCTCCAAGACCATGGCGGCCTACAAACCCTTTGGCGTGGGTAAGGTCGAAGTGGTTGGCGGCGACAATCTTTGGGTTTCCAACCACGACAGCAAAATTCTTGGCAAGGCCGTTGAGGACCAAGGCCTGCTGGCTCAAATCTCAGAAGCCTCCAAATCCGGCATGTCAACCCAACAGGTGAAGATCGAGGGCGAGGCCATGCTGCGCATTGTCCATCGCGCCGACCTGCCGGGCACCAAAGACAGCTGGTATGTGGTCCTCCAGGCCCCGATGAGTGCGGTTACGGCCGCGGCCAACCAAACCCTGAACACCATGTTGCTGATCGCGGCTCTGATCATGGCCCTCGTCGGTGCCGCCGTTTGGTTTGGTTCGCGCGCCCTGACCCAACCCATCGAGAAAATGACCGCCTGTATGCGCCGCCTGGCCGATGGGGACACCCAAATGACGGTCTACGGTCAGGAGTTCCAGAACGAGCTGGGCGACATGTCCCGTGCCCTTGAAATCTTCCAGCAGAACGCCCGTGAGCGCGAAGCCCTCGAACAGGCGCAGGAAGAAGAGACCCGTCGCCAGCGCGAGCGCCAAGCCCATGTCGATGCCGCGATCGCCCACTTCCGCAAAGTCATGGCGGATCTAGTTGGCCAGATGGAAACCTCGACGGTTGAGCTTTCGGAAACCTCGAACGCCATGGCCAGCCTCGCGGCTGAAAGCCTGAACCGCGCCCAGAGCGCCGCCCAAGCCTCGGACAATGCCTCCAGCAATGTCCAGAGCGTCGCCGGGGCCACCGAAGAAATGTCGGCCTCGATCAAGGAAATCTCCTCTCAGGCCGCCCGCACCACCAGCGTGGTCAGCAACGCCGCCCAAAGCGCGCGCATGACCAACGAAAAGGTCAGCACCCTGACCGAAGCCGCGGGAAGGATTGGCGAAGTCGTAACCCTGATCAAGGACATCGCCAGCCAGACCAATCTCTTGGCGCTCAACGCCACGATCGAGGCGGCGCGGGCCGGTGAAGCGGGCAAAGGCTTTGCCGTGGTCGCCACCGAGGTCAAGACCCTCGCCGATCAGACCAGCAAGGCCACCGAGGAAATCGCCAGCCAGATCGGCTCGATCCAGACGGCCACGCAAGAATCCGCCGACGCCATCGCCCAGATCACCCGCATTATCGAAGAGATTGACGGCTACACCTCGGCCATCGCGGCGGCGGTGGAAGAACAGGGTGCCACGACTGTGGAAATCACCCACAACGTCAGCTCCGCTGCCGCTGGGGCTCAGGTGGTCTCTTCGGATATCAGCCAACTGACCGAAGCGGTCGATAAGACCACCGCCTCCTCGGAACGTGTCAAGGGCGTCTCGGCCCGTGTCTCGGGAGCTTCGGATCGCCTGAAGGCGGAAGTCGAAACCTTCCTACGCAACGTTGCCGCCGCCTAACGGTCGGCTACGGCTGTAAAGATCAGGCCGCTCCGACCCCGGGGCGGCTTTTTCTTTGGCATACCCCTTTGCTTTGCGACAAAAAAGCCTCGCCCTGTCTTTTTTGTTACCGGCTTCCCTTACGGACCCCTCTGGTTCCCTCCTCAAGGACTGACTAGGTTATCTTCAAGACACAGATCCGCTCAAGACGGACGGTCAGGGAGAGACCCAATGAACATGCTGGCCTGGATCCGGCGCGAAACGCGCTATCTGCGGCGCCTTATACGGCTTCTGATCAAGATTAAGCCGGTGGACCCGGCCTCTCCCAATCTGGTGTGCGATGACCTAGAAGCCTCTGTTCGGCGCTGGCCAGAGCGGATCGCTATAGAGTTAGACGACCAAAGCC
Source organism: Asticcacaulis sp. (assembly GCA_036834925.1). GTDB lineage: Bacteria > Pseudomonadota > Alphaproteobacteria > Caulobacterales > Caulobacteraceae > Asticcacaulis. The sequence continues at coordinate 5,097 of DAITMY010000029.1, read as the reverse complement.
TGACCTATGCGCAACTGGATGCCTTGGCCAACCGCTTTGCTCACTGGGGCCTCGCCCAAGGGCTAAAGCGCGGCGACACGGTCGCCTTGTTCCTGCCGAACCGGATTGATTATGTCGCCTGCTGGTTCGGCCTCAGCAAGATTGGGGCGATCTCGGCCCTGATCAACTATAGCTTGGCCGGCAATGCTCTGGCGCATTGTATCCGCATCGCCGAAGCCAAGGCGCTGATTTGTGATCCGACCACGCTCCCATCACTTTCGGACTCCACTGGTGCGCCCATTTCGGATCTTCCATTATGGTGCTTGGACCTGAAAGCGGATGGTCCCGTCGCCCGCGCATTGTCGCCGATTTTGGATAAACAATCCGAAACGCGGCCAGAACGCAGTTTGCGTCGGGGTATGACCGCTCATGATGTCGCCATGTACATCTATACCTCTGGCACCACGGGCCTGCCCAAAGCCGCCAAGGTCAGCCATATTCGTGCTCAGCTGTACATGCGGGCCTTTTCGGGAATGACCGAAGCCAGCCAAACAGATCGGGTCTATATCGCCCTTCCGCTTTATCACTCGACGGGCGGCCTGTGTGGCGTCGGCGCGGCCTTGATGTCCGGTGGGGCCATGGTGCTCAAACGCAAGTTCTCGGCCAGCCAATTCTGGGACGACATCATCGAAAAGCAGTGCACGATGTTCGTCTATATCGGCGAACTGTGTCGTTACCTGATCAACCAGCCGCCCTCACCCAAGGAAAAGCAACACAAGCTGCGCCTGATTTTCGGCAATGGCCTGCGTCCGGACGTGTGGGAACAATTTGATGCGCGCTTTGGCATCACCGATGTGGTCGAATTTTATGGTTCCACCGAAGGCAATGTTCAGGTCCTGAACCTCGACGGCAAGACCGGGGCCGTGGGCCGGGTTCCGGCCTATCTCAAGAGCCAGTTCAACATCCGCCTTGTGCGCTTTAATTTCGAAACTGAAGAGCCGGAGCGCGATGCCAATGGCCGCTGCATTCCGTGCAAGCCTGGCGAAGTCGGCGAAGCCATCGGCCTGATCAAACAAGATGCCCGCCACAATTTCTCGGGCTATGCTGACAAAGCCGCCTCGGAAAAAAAGATCCTGCGCCACGTCTATGCCCTGGGTGACCAATGGTTCCGGACCGGCGATCTGATGAAGCAAGACGAAGACGGCTATTTCTACTTTGTTGATCGTGTCGGGGATACGTTCCGCTGGAAAGGCGAAAATGTTTCGACCCTCGAAGTGGCCGAACACCTGACCGGGGTGCCGGGCCTTTTAGAAACCACCGTCTATGGCGTGCCGGTGGGTCAGCTCGAAGGTAAGGCCGGCATGGTCGCGCTGGTGGTCACGGACGGCTTTGACCTCAAACAGTTTGCCGCGCACGTGGACCGCTGTTTGCCGGTCTTTGCGCGTCCAGTGTTTGTGCGCCTGCTCCAGGATCTTGAGACCACGGGCACCTTCAAATACCGCAAAGTCGACCTGGTCCGCGATGGCTTTGACCCCGCCAAAACCGAAGATCCTTTGTTTGTCCGCGACGGCGACACCTATCGCCCGATTACAGCGGACCTGCACCCCACACTGGTTGCGCCGGGATACCGCTACTAAACACTCTGGATCCGCCCCCTTTCCGCCGCTATGGTTGAAAGGGGGAGATATCCATGACTCACGCGTTTATTACGGTATGCCTTCCGGTCTCTGGGGACCAAGAAGACCAGATCCAATCTCAGCTAGAGGCGCTGGGCCACCCGTTGCGCCCGGAGTTGGACGATAAGGTCCGTGCTCTGGGGACAATCCACTTTTTGTCTCTAACCCTTGTCCCCGCCTCTGTTGACACACGCTCGGCCTATGTGTTGCTTGAAGTCTCAGCGGATGGCGACGCTGAAACGCAGCTGACCGCTCTGTGTCGCGCGCTAGAGCCAGAATTTTGCGCCCTTATGTTGGCGGCGGGTCGCCCGTCTTCGCCGGACCAGATGCTCCGTCAGATCTTGAAGGGCCAGCTTCGCATCGGCCTCAATCTTTGGGACCAACCGGGCCTGACGTTTACCGGCACCCCGGGCTATTCCGTAAGGCGGATCCTGGCCGAGGCGGACCTGGCCCGCGCCGTTGGCCCCATGGTCGAAGCGCGCAAGAGCGCCAGCGCCCTTGAAACCCTCGATGCCGTGCGCGACACGCTTCGGAGCGGGCCGCACAGTGATGTGCTGAGCCCGGAACCGGTTCCATTTCTGGAAAATCCCCGCACACTCAAGATCGCACCGGCCCTCAGCCTGGCCGCTCAAACCCTGTTTTTACCCGTAACCCTGCTCAGTTTGGCCGGCTTGGCGTTCGGTGGTATGCTTGGCCTCATCAACGGCAGTCAAAAGGCGTCTGTCCCGGCATCGCGCTTGCCGGAGCTATCAGACCTTCTGAACCTCTTGACGCAAAGTCTGTTGGGCGGCCTCATAGGTGCGGGACTTGCAACCCTCCTCCTGACCGTGTTCTGGGTCACCCTCGCCGCCTTGACCTACGTGGCCTTACGCAAGGCGGAACAGACCGACCCCGCCCAGGACACGCCTGCGCCCGCCGATCGCCTGTCCGCTGTCATCGCGCGGGAAAACTGTAGCCCGCCGGAGCTGGACACCCCTGTGCTGCAAAATCATCTGGCTGGGGTTTCGGTGATGAAACCCGGCCTCCTGCGGGCCTTCACCCTGCGCCTCGCCTATCTCGTGATTGCGGCCATGGCGACGTTCCAATTCCGTCCCGGCTTTCTCGGGGATCTGGGCACCATTCACTTTGCCCGCTGGGTTAAGCTCCCGAGAACCAATATCCTGCTGTTCTTTTCAAACTATGGCGGCAGCTGGGAAAGCTACCTCGAAGACTTTATCACCAAGGCAAGCCACGGCCTGACCGGGGTGTGGAGCAATACAAAACACTATCCCCGCACGGAGAACCTGTTTTTCAAGGGCGCAACCGACGGGGACCGGTTCAAGCGCTGGGCCCGAAATCAGCAATATCCGACCTGGGCTTGGTACAGCGCCTATCCGCACCTGACCACCGCCCGCATCCGAGCAAACGCCGCCATGCGTCGGGGTCTGGCGCTGGCCCGGACTGAGACCGAGGCGCGCGACTGGCTGTCGCTGTTCGGCTCGGCCCCGTCGGATCCGACGTCGCTCGAAGCTGCGGATATCCAGACCCTCGCCTATGGCGGCCTTGGCCACATGCCCTACGCCAGCGTGCAGATTCTGGGGCTCAGCGACAGCCTTTCCCGCAACAAGGCCCTGTTACAGAGCCTGCTCCCGCGGGTCACCAATGCCTCAACCAAGCCCCGGGGCGACGCCATGGTGCTGGCCCTGAGCGCGACGGGTCTGACCAAACTTGGCCTCAGTGCCGAGGAAGCCGCCCAGTTCCCGCTGGCCTTTACCCAAGGCATGGCCCATCCGACCCGCGCCCGGATTTTGGGGGATACAGGGGTCAATGCGCCGGAGACCTGGGCGTGGGGCCACCCCGCCGCCCCCGCCGATGCCGCGCTTCTGCTCTATGCCGAAACCGCCGAGGGTTTACACAGCCTGATGGCCACGCTCCGACCGGACCTTGACCGCTTCGAAGCCCGGATCCTTAGCGCCATTCCGCTTGAGCCGCTTGTGGACGCCCACGGCCAGCCCGTACGACAGGTCCGCGAACCGTTCGGTTTTGTGGATGGGGTGTCCAATCCCATCCTGAAAGGCACCCCACGCGCGCTCAAGGCCCCCAATGAGACCGATCACTTGCTGAACCCCGGCGAGTTTATCCTCGGTTATCCCGACAGCCGGGGTTACATCCCCCCGAGCCCTGTCACAGAGGCCGAGCGTGATCCGGCCCATATCCTGCCTGCCGCCGCCCCCGAGGGCCTGGCACGCCTCGCCTTTGCCCCGCCTCTGGAAACCTGCCCCCGAGATCTGGGCCGCAATGGCTCATTCCTTGTGATCCGCCAACTTCAGCAGCACACGGATCGCTTCCAGGCCTATCTGCGCGAAGCGGCTCAGGACCTTGCCCCACTTGAAGCAGAAGGCCTGATCAGCAAGGACCCGCGCGAACCCCTGACCGACTGGATCGGGGCCAAGATGATCGGGCGCTGGCCCGACGGCAGCTCCATGACCCGCCACGCCTATGTCAGCCAGACGCGAGACAAGCCGAACGCGCTCCCGGACAACCGCTTCCGCTATGGCGAAGATGACCGTGATGGCTATGGCTGTCCGTTCGGCGCGCATATTCGCCGGGCCAATCCGCGCGATAGCTTGTCCCCAGACGCGCCGGACCAACTGGCGATTACCAACCGCCACCGGCTTTTGCGGGTGGGCCGAACCTATAGCTTAACCCCACACGACAAGCCCCCCGAAGTCGGCCTGGCCTTCATGTGCCTCAATGCCGATCTGGAGCGCCAGTTTGAGTTCGTCCAGCAAACCTGGTCCCTGGCCCCCCAGTTTCACGGTCTCGATGACGAAATCGACCCGATCTTTGGCCGGGGCAATGCCGCATCGCGCCTGACCATCCCCACGCCCAATGGTCCAATCCGGCTTAGAGGGATGCCGGACTTTGTTACCGTGCGCGGGGGCGGATATTTCTTCATGCCCGGCCTTCGTCTGTTGCACTGGCTGTCGCGCTGATCCGTATCTGGAAGCCTGATATCGACTTTTTTCAGAAACGGGTTGCCACATCCGCCCGGCTTCGCCAGTTTGCCCGCCGTGAGCGTATGCGATGAGTGACCGATCCACCGGACAAGTCAGCCGCCTCGCGGCGGTGCTGGGTCCCACCAATACCGGCAAGACCCACTATGCGGTCGAGCGGATGCTGGGTCATGCCTCGGGCATGATCGGCTTGCCGTTGCGGCTGCTGGCGCGCGAGGTCTATGACCGGATTGTCCGCCTGCGCGGGGCGCGCAGCGTGGCGCTGATCACGGGCGAGGAAAAGATCGTCCCGCCCCATGCCACCTATTTCGTCTGTACCGTCGAGGCCATGCCGCTCTCGCGCCAGGTTGATTTTCTCGCCGTCGATGAAATCCAGCTCTGTGCTGATCCCGAGCGAGGGCATGTGTTTACCAACCGGCTGCTGAACGCGCGCGGACGGTTCGAGA
>DAITMY010000028.1:0-13824 GCA_036834925.1 Asticcacaulis sp. | reverse complement strand
ACCTAGAGGCCTTTAACGCCCAGCGTTAAGCTGCACAAAAGTCTCAGGCGGGCAAGTCTCAGGCGGGCATGTCCCGGCGGCTGAGGTCCCACAGCATCACCCCAAGCGCGACGAGGCCGCCGCCTAGGCCCAGCGACAGGGCGAGGGCCTGAACTTTCGGATCTGTCGCCAAGCTGGCATTGATGGTCATCAGCCAGGGAAACCAGACGCCGTACTGACTGCTGGCGGCATTGACGGCGAAAAACACCCCGCCGATACCCACGAGCAGCGGGGTGACAAAGTTGCGAAACCGCAGCGCCACCCACAGCTGGATCACCAGCATCAGCAAGGCCGCTCCCGTAGCGCGCGCCGTCAGTCCGGCGAGAGCCGTCCAGTCAACCGAGCCGGTGAGCGCTTTAGTCGGGATCAGTTCCCCCACCAGCCACAGGCCACCATAGCTGGCCAAGGGCACGATCACCGACATCAGGACGACCAAACAGGCGGCCACCAAAGCCTTGGCCAGAAAGGTTTGCCAGCGGGGCCGGGGCAGGGTCTGAATGTGGGTCCACAGGCTGTTGGCGTGCTCCATTTGGGCCATCAGCACGGTCAGAGCGATGATACAGAGCGGCAGGAGCAAGGTCAGCCAAGCCGCAGTCGCCATGATCAGTAAAATCATCAACGGAAGGGGTTTATCTGAATCAAGTACCCGCAAAATCATAAACATCGGGATCAGCATCGGGGCTAACAGCACCAGCAAACTGACCAGCGAATTGCGCAGCTTGGCCCATTCGACAAAAAACACGCTCAGCATCTCAGGCTCCGGTCGGTTCAGGCAAAGAAGCCGGTTGCATGGCGCTCTCCAAGCGGGTTCGGTCCTGATAAAGGCGTTCCAGACTGGCGCTTTCGCGGGCCAGTCCCAGGATCGGAATACCGCTATTGACCAATCGCACGGCTAACGCCGGGATGGCGGTCTCAGAGGCCGTCAGTTGCAGGCGCAAAACGGAGCCGTCCCGATCCAGCAGCGTGTAGCCGGAGGCTTTCAGGAAAGCGACCGCGCGGTCCGGTTCGGCGGTTTCCAACCGGACGGTCGCTGCGACCCGGGACAGGATCGTGGACAAAGGCCCTTGTTCCAGCAGTCGCCCTTGGTGGATCAGGCCCACATGATCGGCAATCCGCTCCAGTTCGCTCAGGAGGTGGCTGGAGACCAGAACGGCCATGCTCTGGCTGTCCGCCAGATCGCGCAACAGGCGGCGCATATCAGAGATCCCGTCCGGGTCCAGACCGTTGAGCGGCTCGTCCAGAATCAGCAGGCGCGGCTGGCCGAGCAGGGCGCGGGCAATCCCTAACCGCTGGCGCATGCCCATCGAGTAGTGTCCGACCTTTTTGCGGGCAGCGGATCGGAGGTCCACCAGATCCAGCACCCGCTCAATGTCCCGCTTTGGCGCACGCAGCAGCACCCGGGTCAGGTCAAGGTTCTGTTCGCCAGTGAGATGCGGATAAACGGCCCGGGCATCGATCAGGGACCCAATCCGGTGCAGGCCCGCCGCATGGATCAGGCTCTGATCCTCGCCATAGATCTCGACCTTGCCCCGGTCGGCCCGGGTCAGGCCCAGTATAATGCGTAGGCTGGTGGTTTTTCCGGCGCCATTATGCCCAATAAAACCGTAAATCCCCCGATCCGGGACTTTCAGATTGAGGTCAATCAGTGACATCTGCTTGCCATAGGCCTTGCAGAGATCAAATGTTTCAATTGCATAGGCCATGATCAAACTTCGGCAGGCGCAAATTGCGGGTCGAGACATTTGAGCCAATTTTTGGCCGCATTTCAATTTTCAGTTTTGTCATGAACAAGATTTAACCTAGGGCGCGCATCGCTCCGCTCTCGGAAAAATTAACCTTTACCTTTGTTAACACTTTGGCCTAGGCTGGCCCCAAACCTGCGAGGCAGCGGGTGAGGTCAGTGCTCCCGTCCCAAAATCGGACGGATAACAAAAAGCACGGCCCGGGTGGAAACAGGACCGATGATGCGTGCACGTAACAGCTCTGCCGTAATGGCGCTTTCTTTCAATCCAAAGGCCCTCAAGCAACAAGCCCTCAAGGGTTTGGCCCTGCTGAGTCTCGCGGTGATGGGGGCCGTGGCGGTCATCAACCCGGTTCGGGCGGGTGTGGTTTTTCCTGACCCGTCTGCGTTCGCAGGGGAGCCGGTTCAGGCGGCGCTGTACGGAGATCTCGATGGCGATGGGCACCTCGATCAGATCGTGCGCCAGTACGATGCCGATAGCGACCGCGTGCGGCTTGTGGCGCTGATGGCCCGCGCCGACGGGGTCGAGCGCATCCCGCTCACCGCTGTGGATCGGGCTGACCGGTTTGACTGGCACGTGGCCGCGCCGGACGCCTTTCGTCTCGACTGCGGCGGAGAGACCGGCTGTGAATCACAGACCGTTCAGACCCGTACCGATAGTCTTGTGCTCAGCCTCGAAGGCGGCTCGACCATCCTGTTGCGCTGGACGGGGGCAGGTTTTGAGCCTGAATTTATCCGATCTGAAGCGGTGGTGCTGACGCGGATGCTGGGGCTGTTGTCGCCCCAGTCCTAACGGGCGAGTTCATTATCCGTCTTGCGCCGGACGATCATCTTGTCGATGCGGCGGGCATCAAGATCAACAATCTCGACGACGAACCAGCCTAGGTCAATGATTTCGCCTTCTTCCGGGAAGCGCCCAATCTCATGCAACACCAGCCCGGCAAGGGTATGATAGCCCTCGGTGTCGGTCAGTTTGACCCCCAAAAGGTCACCCATTTCGACGATATCCGCCCGCCCATCCACCAGCCATGAGCCGTCTTCGCGCGGCTGGATCAGCGCCGGTTCGACATCGTGTTCTTCGTTAAAGTCGCCGGCAATCATTTCCAGCAGATCGTTCGGCGTCACCACCCCTTCGAGCGCGCCGAATTCATTAACGACAAAGGCCATATGCACGTTGGCGCTCTTGAACTGGGTCAAGGCATTGAGGATTGTAATACTTTCGGGGATGATCAAGGGCGCTTTCAACAAGGTCTTGAGATCAAAGTGGCCGGTCTCCAGCAGGGCATCGGCCACATCGCGCTTGTGAACGATCCCCACCGCTTCGTCGATGCTGGGGCCATTGGCCACAACCAGCCGGGAATAGGGACAGTTGCGGATATCGTCACGCAGGGTCTGGGCGTCGTCCTCAAGCGAGACCCAATACACATCCCGGCGCGGGGTCATGGCCACCCGGATCGCCCGATCTCCAAGGCGCATGACCTCCTGCATCATCAGCTTTTCTTCCGGTTCGATCACCCCGGCCCCGGCCCCTTCGGCCAGCATGGTCTCGACCTCTTCGTGGGTGATGCTATCGCCCTTATTGTCTTTGATCCCGAGCAGGCTCAGAACCCCAGCCGTTGAAGCGGTCAAAAGGCTGACAAACGGGGACATGATCAGCGCCATCAGATTCAGCGGACGGGCCATCACAGACGCCAGGGTCTCCGGCATGATCAGGGCCAGACGCTTGGGCACCAGCTCGCCCAAGATCAACGAAAGATAGGTCAGGATCATGACCACAATCGCGGTCGACACGATCTCTGAATAAGGGGCCATGCCCGGTACGGTTTCCAGCATCAGGTCGAGTTCCGCAGCAATGGTCGCCTGACCATAGGCCCCGGCCAGAATCCCGATCAGGGTGATTCCAACCTGGACCGCCGATAGGAACCGGGTTGGATCTTCGGAGAGTTTCAGCGCCGCCGCCGCCCCCTTGTCGCCCTGATCGGCGCGCGCTTTCAGCCGAGCCTGTTTGGACGAGACCACGGCCAATTCAGACATGGCAAACAGGCCGTTGAGGAGGATCAGAAGAAGGACAATCGTAATCGTCAGGGCAAGCATGGATCAGAAAGGGTCCGAAGAGCGCCGGGGGTTAGCCAGCCGGGGAAAAGAGGAAACCAACGCAAGGAATTCAGCCGCGACCTTTTGGAGTCGGGAAGCCGCCGGACCGGGCGACACGCGACGGCACCGGGCGGCCCAGCTGTTCGCCGATCCAGTGCGACGTCTCGATCAGGGCCGACAGGTCATAGCCGGTGTCGAATCCGGCGCGCTCAAGCATGTAGACAAGGTCCTCGGTGGCGACATTGCCGGTCGCGCCCGGGGCAAACGGGCATCCGCCGATCCCGCCGCACGAGGCATCAAGCACGTCGGCCCCGGCCTCGATGGCGGCAAAGCTGTTGGCGACCCCTGTATTGCGCGTGTCATGGAAGTGCAGTCGCAGACGCGCGGCACCCAATTCGGGCCGAATGGTGTCGATCAGACGGCGCACGGCCCAGGGATCCGCGACCCCGATGGTATCGGCGAGGGCGATTTCAGCGACCCCAAGGCCCGCCAATTCTGCGACCAGGGCCCGGACCTGCTGCGGATCCACCTCACCGTCAAACGGACAGCCCCAAACCACAGACATTGTCACGGACAAAGACGGGGCGACCCCGCCGGGGGCGGTATTGGACTGGCGGCTGATGATCTCAGCGACCATGGCCATTTGGTCGCGGACGGCCAGCCCCTGATTCTTGAGGCCAAAGCCATCGGTCGCCGCCACGGAAACATTGATTTCATCACAGGCGGTGGTGATCGCCCGCTCATAGCCTTTGACATTGAGCACGAGGCCAATGCGTGAGGTGCCGGGCGTGGCGGGCAGGGCGGCCAGAACCGCTTCGGCCCCGGCCATTTGCGGGACGAGCTTGGGGTGCACAAAGCTGGCCGCTTCGATGCGGCGGGCTCCGGCGGCTTCAAGTCGGCGGGTGAACTCGGCCCGAAGCTCAGGGCTGAGGACGGTGGCCTCGTTCTGAAGCCCGTCCCGGGGGCCGACTTCGACGAGGGTAATAGCTCGCGGTGCGCTCATGATAGCCAGAGTATAGGGATCAGCGGGCGGTCATGCCAGTCTCTAGGCTCTCCCCCTCCGTCTTGGCTGCCCCATCAACCGGGACGCGGTCGCGCAGATGGTAAAGCGTGAAGCGGACCGGATCGCCATTCGAATAGTTATAGCCCTCGACCAATGTCACGGGCTGGGCGGTGAGCTTGGCCTCAGCCAGGGCCTTGGCAAAATCCGCATCAAAGCGAGACTCGACATAGACCGGGCGGCCCTCATCGAGGGCTTCGACGGCGCTGACCGCATCCCCCAACAAAGCCGTGCGGGTCCCGCTCTGGAACACGAAGCTGGGCTCGGCATAGCCCAGGATTGCCACCGGGCCGGGGATGCGCCCAAGGCGCGGCTCAAGACCGGTCCGGATCAGGGTCTGTTCAAGGCGATTGGAGACCCATAACGGCGACAGTTGGGCGGCAAACAGCACAAGCCCGCTGTGCGCCAGAAAGCCGGTGATCAGCGCCGCCGTAAAGGCCAAAGGCAGGGCCTTGCGCATCAGGGCCAAAATGGCCAGCCCCGCGCCTGCCACCGTGGCCATGACCGTAATCCCGGCGAGTGACAGGGTCAGAGGGCCGGTCTCAAGGCCATGTTCCTGATACCCCAGCCCGATCAGCACCACGAGGCACAGAGCCCCAAAGGCCATTGAACCCGCACCGCTCAGTCTCACCCACATAGGCAGGCTGGCCCGCCAGAGCGGCGTGCCCACAGGCGTACCCACCCCGGTGCCCGAGGCCGGGCGGAAGGCCGCCAAGCCGCCCATCGCCAGCCAGATCAGGCCCGGATAGGTCGGTAAGGGGTAGTGCACGAGCTTGGTCGGGCTGAGCTCAAACATGAGGAACGGCAGAGCAAAAGCGCACAGGGCGAACCGTCCTGCCCAAAGGCCTGGATCGACAGTTGATTCCGCGACGATCTGAGGTCGACTTTTGATCACTTGGATCGCCTTCCAGAGGGCAAGGCCGATCAACAGGCTGCCGGGGAAGAACAGAAGGGACAATAGCAACAGATGGGTTCCGGGCGGCGCCGAGTGACCTTCATGGCCCCCTTGGAGTTTCGGGGCCAGATCCCCGCCGATTGCGGTACCCCAGAAGGCCCCGTCGGTGGTGACGGTGATGGCAACGGCCCATGGGCCGACAATTAGGGCTATGAGCGCGAGGCCCCAGCTCCAGCCCAGTCTGGCCAGCCAGCTGTTGTTCAGACCCTGACGCCAGTCCCAGAGCCCAAGCCCAAGCAGGGTCAGGAAAATGACCATGGGTCCGATCGGTCCCTTGATTAGCACCGTCAGGGCAAAACTGATCCAGAAGACGAGCTTTAATCCGAGCGCGCTCAAGGGGCGCGGATCGCGATATCGCCCTTCGCCCGGTAGCAGCGCATCGGGATCGTCACTGTCCGCGCAGGATTTGCGCGCGCGGTAATAGAGCCGGGCCAGAGCCGCCAAGGCGAGCGCAATCAGGCCACACAGGAGTGAGTCGGTCTTGGCGATAAAGGCTTCAGTCGAGACCAGCATGCCGACCGCCATGAAGGCCCCGGCCAGGGTACCCAGACGCGCGCCAAAAAAGGCCTTGGCACCCCAAGCCGTGGCAAAGGCCATCAGGGCCGCGCCCAACAGCGACGGCAGACGGTAGGACCAAATCTCGCGGCTTTCGGCCTGATCGAACAGGCTGACACTCATGGCCTGAAACCAATGGATCCCCACCGGCTTTTTGTGACGGGGCGTGTCCTGATAGTTAATGTTAATAAAGTCGCCGGTTTCCAGCATCTGGGTCGTGGCTTGGACGAAGCGTGATTCGTCCCGGTCCAGCGGCGGGATGCTCAAGAGACCGGGAAGACCCGCGAGGATCGCCAGTAAGGCCGCCAGAACGGGACCGCGCCAGCTTTGCAGCCATTTGTCTTTGATGGGTCCTGACATAAGGCCTCCCCGCGCTAGTCCCGTCCCGCCCGGTCCACAGACAAAGCCAGCCGGGACCAAGGTTAAGGGTCTGCTTAGCATTGCCATTCCTTCCGTCCTACCCCTGACGTGGCCGGATTTGTCCCTAAGGCAGGCATGGACATACGTTGAAGGGCTTTGTGACTTCCCGAAGGGGGGGGAAACCCGCTATGAGCAGTCAATACCGACTTTCGGTTCCCTTGATTGTTTCAGGATTGCGTCCGTGACTTCTGCTGCCCAAGACACTCTGCCGGTTTCGTCTCCGATGGCGACAGCCCCTGAGGCTCAGCCCGCGCCGGTGTTTTCGGTGGTGGTGCCCGTCTATAACGAAGAGGGTGCAGCGGCAGATCTGGTGCGGGAAATCGATGCCGCCTTTCAAAGTGCGGGCGAAGGGCACCCTTACGAGATCGTATTCGTCAACGACGCCTCAAAGGACGGGACCCTAGCCTCGCTTGAGGCCTTAAAGCCCGAAGTTCCGGCGCTGAGGGTGCTGTCCCATAATGCCAATGCCGGTCAGAGTCGCGCCGTGCGCACGGGCGTGCTGGCCGCGCGGGGGGGCATTATCGTTACGCTGGATGGTGATGGCCAGAACCCGCCGGAGTTTGCCCCGCGTCTGGCTCTGACCCTGCTTAAGGCCCCGGACAGCGTCGGCATGGTTGCCGGTCAACGCCAGAAGCGCCAAGACAGTGCGGCCAAGCTGATTGCCTCGCGCTGGGCTAACAATATCCGCAAACGGTTGCTGAATGATGGCTGCGACGATACGGGCTGCGGGCTCAAGGCGTTCCGTCGGGATGTGTTCCTGCGACTGCCCTATTTTGATCACATCCACCGCTACCTGCCGGCCCTGGTCAACCGCGAGGGCTACCAGGTGCTGCTGGAGCCGGTCGGACATCGCGCCCGCACCACAGGTCAGTCGAAATATACCAATTTAGGAAGGCTGTGGGTTGCCTTTTCTGATCTCGCGGGTGTGATGTGGTTGAACCGCCGCGCGCGCAATCCGGGCGGCTTTCGCGAGCTTTAGGCCTTGAGGGAGGCCTGTCTGAAAGGGGCCGAGGGGCCGGGGGACGGACATGTCTGGAAACAAAGACGAAATCGCGGTATTAACCACAGCTGTTATGGCCAGTAAGGCCATGGGTGCACCGGGGCCCACGGGGACCGGAGGGGGGACAATGTCCATGCTGACTGCTTTTCCGTTGCTGGCCATTCCGGTCATTATCTATAACCTGATTGCCTTTATCAGCGTGCTCAACGGGTCTGGGGCCAATCCGACCGACGAGGGGATCCGCCAGATCCTGTTCAGTATCCCGATGCCGAGCGAGGGCACGCTCTGGAAGGTCAGCGCCGGAGATATTATTATTCTGGTCGGCCTGCTGATGCTGTTCTTTGAACTGCTGAAGTCAACCTCGAGCCAAAAAGTGGCGATCGTCAATCACGCCTTGTCGATGCTGTTGTTCATCATCGCGCTGGTCGAGTTCCTGCTGTGGCCGGCCTTTGCCACCTCAACCTTCTTTTTGCTGGTCGTGATGATCTTGCTGGATGTGCTGGCTGGCTTCATCGTCACCATCATCACCGCCCGTAAGGACTTTGATTTCAGCAATAGCTAATGGGTGTCGCTGCTGGATCAGACCAGCAGGGTAAACACCAGCGCCACGATCGTGACATCAAAAGCGCGGACGAGGAACGAACCGATACTGGACATAAAAAAGCTCCGGCAAATTCACTGCCGGAGCTTTTGCAATTTTTGTGCCTGAACGGTCGTCGAGGTCCGAGGTCAGATGTCTTTTTTCGTCAGGCTGCCTTTGCGGGCGCGGCGGTCATAGGTTCCGGAATATTCTGCCCCGAGATAGGTCGTCCGAGCCCGCTCCAGGGTTTCGGGACCACCCTTGAGCCCACGGCGTTCGCCGCCTGCCAGCCTCTGGGCCGCAAAGGCGGCGGCTTCGGCCGCGCGATAGGCGGCGTCCTGATCTGGGGCATGGGTGATGACCGGCCCAGATGGGACCGGCAGGTTGTCAGACGGTTGGTCACGCAGGCTGTCGCTCTCTGCGGCTTTTGCAACCGGGCCTTTGCGGGCATGGCTGCGGGCCGTTCTAGAGAGCGGGCGCAGAGGGTCCGGTCGGCGGATCATCGCGAGGCCGCCAGCTTTTCGATCTGCGCCTTCATTTCTTCGAGTTGACGTTTCATCTCTTCCATCTCGGGCGAGTCCGCAGCCTTAGCGGCAGGCGATGCCGGGGTCTGCGCGGCGGGATTGGCCCCGGCGGCAGTTTCTGCCGCACTGAAGGCAAAGGGCGAGAACATCCGCATGGCCCGGTCGAACAGGGCCAGGTTCTGGCTGACCGTCTCGTCAAACAGGGCAATGCCCGGGGCGCCCCCGAACGCCTTGTTGAACTGAGTGCGGAACCGCTCCTGTTGGCGGGTAAAGCTGTCGAGTGACATTTCGAGATACGTCGGCAGCACGGACTGCATGCTATCGCCATAAAACCCAATCAATTGACGCAGAAACTGGATCGGCAGCAGATTATGGCCGCGACTTTCTTCTTCGAAGATGATCTGGGCCAGCACAGATCGGGTGATGTCGTCACCGGATTTGGCATCAAACACGACAAAGTCGATCCCCTGGCGCACCATGTCAGACAGGTTGTCAAGGGTGACATAGGAACTGCTGGCCGTGTTGTAGAGCCGACGGTTCGCATACTTCTTGATGACGACCTGATCGCCTGGGTCACGTTTCGACTTGGGTTGGGCCTCGGACAAGGAACGTCTCCGTACTCTGATGTGCCTTAGTATGGGCGACTAGCAGGAAGCGGGCCAGCAGAAATGGTCCACTCTCAACAGTCTTTGACCCATTCTTGTCGCAACTGTGACCACACCATGGTCAAGCCTGCGTGACCAGTGGGCTGCGACATTATATTTCGCCTTTTCGCTGAGTTTTTCGCGCTTTCGGGATGACCTTTTCATCGGGATCAGGCACACGTCCCTTCGGGAACCCTGATCCGGTAACCGTGTTGTCCTTGAAGGGGGCGGTGGGTCAGGTCGGGTCCGGACAAGAAGGCAAGAGGGATAGGCGATGACAGATGTGGTGATTGTTTCGGCGGCACGGACGCCGGTGGGTTCATTTCTGGGGGCACTCTCGAGCCTGCCCGCTTCAGATCTGGGTGCGATTGCGATCAAGGCCGCGCTGGAGCGTGCGGGTATCGCCGCTGCAGAGGTCAACGAAGTCATTTTGGGACAGGTTCTCCAAGCGGCGGCTGGCCAGGGGCCTGCGCGTCAGGCGGCCATGAAAGCCGGGATCCCGGTTGAGGCTCCGGCTTGGAGCCTGAACCAACTTTGCGGCTCCGGCCTGCGCGCCGTGGCGCTGGGGATGCAGCAGATCCTGACCGGCGATGCTGACATCGTGGTCGCTGGCGGTCAGGAAAGCATGAGCCAGGCTCCGCACGCCGCTCAGCTGCGTAACGGCCAGAAAATGGGCGACCTCGGCATGGTCGATACCATGATCCGCGATGGCCTGTGGGACGCGTTCCATGGCTATCACATGGGCCAGACCGCCGAGAATATCGCCACCCGCTGGAGCCTCAGCCGCGACGCTCAGGACCAGTTCGCAGTCCAGTCCCAGAACCGTGCCGAGGCTGCTCAAAAGGCCGGGCACTTTGCCAAGGAAATCGCCCCGGTCACCATTGCAGGTCGCAAGGGCGATGTGATCGTCGATCAAGATGAATATATCCGCCATGGCGTGACCCTCGACGGGATCTCCGGTCTGCGTCCGGCCTTTACCAAGGACGGAACAGTGACCGCCGCCAATGCTTCAGGCCTCAATGATGGCGCAGCGGCGCTGGTGCTGATGTCGGCGACCGAAGCGGCGCGCCGCGGCTTAACCCCGCTGGCCCGTATCGCGTCCTGGGCCAATGCCGGGGTCGAGCCGTCGATCATGGGCACCGGACCGATCCCGGCCTCGAAAAAGGCCTTGGCCAAGGCGGGCTGGAGTGTTGCCGACCTCGACCGTATCGAATCCAACGAAGCCTTTGCCGCTCAGGCCCTGTGTGTCGTCCAGGAGCTGGGCCTCGATCCGGCCAAGGTCAATGTCAACGGCGGGGCCATTGCTATCGGGCATCCGATTGGCGCGTCCGGCGCGCGGATCCTTGTCACTTTGCTGCACGAAATGATCCGCTCCGACAGCAAAAAAGGTCTGGCCACGCTGTGCGTGGGCGGGGGCATGGGCGTGGCGCTGTGCGTCGAGCGTTAATCTAATCAACAAAAAAATCTGAGGGAGTTTACAATGCAAAGAGTAGCTTTGGTGACCGGTGGCACCCGCGGAATTGGCAAGGCGATCTGCCGTCGCCTCAAGGAAGCGGGCCTGAAGGTCGCGGCCGGTTATGCCGGCAACGAAGACAATGCGCGCGCTTGTGCCGAAGAGCTGGGTATCATGATCGTCAAGGGCAATGTCATGCACTTTGAGGATTGCCAGCGCGCGGCGATGGCGGTCGAAGCGGAGCTCGGCCCGATTGATGTGCTGGTCAACAATGCCGGCATCACCCGTGACGGCTTCTTCCACAAGATGACCCCGGCGCAATGGCAAGAGGTCATCCACACCAATATGGACAGCGTGTTCAACATGACCCGCCAGGTCATCGAGGGCATGCGCGAGCGCAACTATGGCCGGATCATCAACATCTCGTCGGTGAACGGTCAAAAGGGCCAGGCCGGGCAAACCAACTATTCCGCCGCCAAGGCCGGGATGATCGGCTTTACCAAGGCACTGGCGCTCGAATCGGCCCGCAAGGGCATCACGGTCAACTGTATTGCGCCGGGCTATACCAACACCGAAATGGTGGCGGCGGTGTCCCAGACCGTGCTCGATGGCATCATTTCCCAGATCCCTGTGGGGCGTTTGGGCGAGCCGGAAGAAATCGCAGAACTGACGGCCTTCCTCGCATCGGACCGCGCCAGCTTCATCACCGGCGCGACCATTGCCGTGAACGGTGGCCAGCATATGTGCGGCTAAGGCCTCTTGCTCTTAGGCGATTGGACAGGGTAGGCGTTCGTCTGCCCTGTCTTTTTTTGCGCCTCATGCAAAAAAACCATGACAAAAAAGTCATGATCTGTTCAGCCCCTGTACAGATGTCTTAAATCTGCCCCAGTCAGGTTCTACCCATTTGCAGATGACGGTGAGCTGCCCCCATACCCGATCTGGACTTGCCCGCGTGCTGCGGCCAGTGCTGGCGCTCGTGGCGATGCTGGCCTGTCTGGTTAGTGTGCCCGACGCCCAGGCGCAAAGCCTGCGTGAGGCCCTGTTCGGTGAGCAGCCCCACGATGGGCGTACGGAAAAGGCCCCGCCCGTCGCCGTGTTTGTCTCTGAAGGCGGCGACCGTTTTATCCTCGACCGAACCCGCGAAACCGCCTTGCTGCGCTTTTCGACCAACCCGGAAATCTGGGCGCTTAAGCCGTCGCCGGGCCCAAAGGGCGATGTGGTCTATAAGAACGATGTGGGTGAGCCGGTTCTGCGGTCGTCTCGCTGGGGCGGCCTGACGCTATTCAGCCCGGACCGACCGACGGGGCAACCCGCGGCGGTGCTGGGGCGCTCGGAGCCGATCCGGGTCGGCCAGATTTCCCCCACGAGCCTGCTGCAATATCTGGCGCGCGCCAGCCGCCGGGCCAGCGAGGCGCTGAATCGGCTGGTGCCGTTCAATGCCGATGTGAATACGCCCGGGGCCGACTATCTGTTCGCCGACAGCGCCAATGTCACGGCTGTGGCGCTTGAGCAGCTCGCCGATAACCCCACCGCCCGCAGTGAGCTGAATGCGGTCCGCCAGGTGCGCCTGACCGAGGGCCGACCGCCGTCCGTGCGGGTCGAGCAGGGGGTCTTGGAGATCAAGATCGACTACAGCCAAGGCTTTGCCGGCCGCCCGTCGTCGGAACGGATCAGCCGGTCTATCCTCGACGACTAGTCAGGCCATAGCCGCGGCTGAGGGCCTGACGCCGCCTCAGGAGACGGCGCCTTAAGAGACGGCGCGGTGGTGGTCTTCTTCGGCCAACAGGCGCGCCGCTTCGAGCGCGGCCATACAGCCCATGCCCGCCGCCGTCACTGCTTGGCGGTACACATCATCGGTCACATCGCCACAGGCAAACACCCCGGTGATCGGGGTCTTGGGCGTGCCGGGGGTCACCTGAAGATAGCCGCTCTCGTTCATCGGCAATTGCCCGGCAAACAGCTGTGAGGCCGGGGCATGGCCAATGGCCACAAACACCCCATCCAGCGCCAGCTCGCGGGTCGTGCCATTGAAGGTGTCACGCAGGCGCACCCCGGTCACGCCCAGCGGGTTCTGGGACCCTAGAATCTCGTCAATCGCGGTGTTCCACAAAGGCTCGATCTTGGGATCAGCCAGCAGGCGCTCAGTCAGGATCCGCTCGGACCGCAAGCTGTCGCGGCGGTGGATCAGATAGACCTTGGAGGCAAACTTGGTCAGGAACAGCGCTTCCTCGACCGCCGTATTGCCGCCGCCGACCACGGCCACGGTCTTGCCGCGATAGAAGAAGCCGTCACAGGTGGCACAGGCCGACACGCCAAAGCCCTGATAGGTCTGTTCGCTCTCCAGCCCCAGCCACTTGGCCTGAGCGCCGGTCGAGATGATCACCGTTTCCGCCAGCCACACCTGACCGCTGTCGGTCTCGATGCGATAGGGGCGCACCGACAGGTCGGCCTTGCTGACCACATCGTGGATCACTTCGGTGCCCATGTGCTCGGCCTGGGCGCGCATCTGGTCCATCAACCAGGGGCCCTGGATCACCTCGGCAAAGCCCGGATAGTTTTCCACGTCCGTGGTGATCGTCAGCTGCCCGCCGGGCTGAAGCCCCGCAATCACCACCGGCTTGAGCAGGGCGCGGGCGGCATAGATGGCCGCCGTCCAGCCCGCCGGGCCAGAACCAATGATCAGGCAACGAACAGAACGCGGGTCAGACATGGGCAAAACAGCTCGATCAGAATGGGGGCCAGACGGGCGGGCCAAAGAG
>DAITMY010000027.1:13257-13952 GCA_036834925.1 Asticcacaulis sp. | reverse complement strand
TGAAATCTGGTATGGCCCGCAAGCCGATCGAGGACATGGACGCCTATCGCAAGTCGTTGCAGCAGCGGCTTGATCCGTCGGCAGGCTTCCTGCAGTCGATCACTTCGGCGGTGCGCAGCGGCCCGCAAAAGCGCATCGTCCTTGCCGAAGGTGAGGATGTCTCGGTGATCCGCGCCGCCCATGCGTTCAAGCAACAGGGGCTCGGTATTCCGGTGCTGCTGGGCCGGGAAAATCTGATCGAAGACAACATGCGCTCGGCGGGTCTGGATCCCAAGGATGTGGACATTGAAATCGTCAATGCCCGCCTGTCGGACCGCAATGCCGAATACACCGATCTGTTGTACAACCGCTTGCAGCGTAAGGGTTTCCTCAAGCGCGACGTCACGCGCCTGATCAATCAGGACCGCAACAGCTTTGCCGCCGCCATGGTTGTCTCTGGCCATGCGGACGGGATGGTCACCGGCGTCACCCGCAGCTTCGACCAGGCCCTCGAAGACGTGCTGCGCGTGGTCGATACCCCTTCGGACGGCCGTCTGATGGGGATGTCGATCGTGCTGGCCCGGGGCCACACGGTGTTTATCGCCGATACGACGGTCACAGAGCTGCCTGAGCCGGAAGATCTCGTGCAGATCGCCCTCGAAGCCGCCGATGCCGTGCGCCGCCTTGGTCACACCCCGCGCGTGGCCTTCATGTCC
>DAITMY010000027.1:0-13247 GCA_036834925.1 Asticcacaulis sp. | reverse complement strand
CATGTCCTATTCGGCCTTTGGCAACCCGGCGGGCGAGCGCAGCGACCGCATCCGTCGCGCGGTCGAGCTTTTGGATCAGCGCCAGGTCGACTTTGAATACGAAGGCGAAATGCCGCCGGACGTGGCCCTCGATCCGGCCCTGTGGAGCAACTATCCGTTCCAGCGTCTGACCGCTCCGGCTAATATCCTCGTTATGCCTGCCATCCACTCGGCCTCGATCTCGACCAAGTTGGTCCAGTCTCTGGGCGGGGCCACGGTGGTGGGGCCTTTGTTGCTGGGTCTGTCGCAATCGGTCCAGCTCTGTCAGCTGTCGGACTCGGTGACCAAGATCCTGACCATGGCCACCTTTGCCGCCTATGACCTGCGTCATGGGATCAAGGCGCCACCGAAGGTGTGAGGCCAAATCTCGTTGCATTTGTGACTAAGTGTCACTAAGTGAAGCGCTGATACAGGGCGGGGGTCATGATCCCCGCCCTTTGCTTATGAGGCCCCAGCATGTCGCGCCCGCAATCTCGATCCGTCGAATCCCCCCATGACCCTGTTAAGCCGGTTCCTTGGGCCGTGGTGTCGCTGTTGGGGGCGCTGATCGCCTTTGCCCCGATGTCGATCGATATGTATCTGCCCGCCCTGCCGTCCCTGACCCGAGACTTAGGCACGGGCCCAGAAGGGGGCCACGCCAGCCTATCGGCGTTTTTCCTGGGTCTGGCCTTGGGCCAGTTTGTCTACGGCCCCCTCTCGGACCGTTTTGGCCGGCGGCTACCGGTGATGATTGGTATCAGCCTTTATGTCGTCGCCTCGGTGATCTGTGTTTTCGCGCCGACCATCGAAGCCCTGATTGCCGCCCGCTTTGTCCAGGCCCTTGGCGGATGTGCCGGTATGGTGGTGGCGCGGGCGGTGGTCCGGGACCGGTTTGACCACACCGAAAGCGCGCGGATCTTTTCGTTCCTGATGCTGGTGATGGGGATCGCGCCGATTGTCGCCCCGCTGGTGGGAAGCCTCGTCCTGAGCCTGAGCAGCTGGCGGACGATCTTTATCGCCCTCGCCCTGTTCGGGGCGGTGATGGGCCTATGGGTCTGGCGGGCTCTGTCGGAAAGCCGCTCCGAAGCGGTGCGGCAACAGGCGCTGTCGGAAAACCCACTGCGGGCCTATGGCGCCTTGCTGCAAAAGCCGCGTTTGATCGGCTATGTGTTGGTCGGCGCACTCAGTGGGGCGTGTCTGTTCACCTATATTGCCACTTCAGCTGACCTGTTGATCCAGTCCTATGGCCTTAGTCCCACTGTCTATAGCTGGGTGTTTGGCCTTAATGCCGTGGGCATTATCGGGGCCAGCCAGATCAACCGGGCGCTGCTACGGCGCTATCGCCCGGACGAGATCCTGCGGGCCGGGGTTTGGGCGGCGCTGGCCTTTGGCGGGCTGCTGACGCTGGCGGCCTTCAGCGGGGTCGGGGGGCTGTGGACCCTGTTGCCCGCGTTATTTCTGGTTCTGGCAACCTATGGCCTTCTGTCCGGCAATGCCCAAGCCGGGGCGCTGTCCGTGGATCCGCTGCGGGCCGGGTCGGCCTCTGCCCTGATTGGCGGGGTCTCGTTTGGCGTCGGGGCGCTGGTCAGCACGATCGCCAGCCAGTTTTATGACGGCACGCCCCGGGCCATGGCCGCGACGATCCTGGTTTGCCTAGCCCTCAGCGTGGTGTGCCTTCTGGGGCTGGCCCTGCGCGGTTCGGCTTCGGCTCAGCCCGCCAAGTGATTTTTAGGCAGGCTGAGCCTTTGTGCGCTTGTTAAGGATCAGGCAGAAGACAAAGGCCGGGATCCCCACCACGGCGGTTCCGGCAAAGAACAGGGCATAGGCCGGTAACAGGTCGTAGCTGACCTGGAGCGTTTCGACCACCTGTCCGCTGAATCCTTTGAGGAACTTGCCTAGCAAGGCATAAAACGAGCTGAGCAAGGCATATTGGGTGGCGGTATAGCCGAGGCTGGTCAGGCTCGACATATAGGCCACGAGCGCGGCCCCGGCGAAGCCCTCGCTGAAGTTCTCAACGAACAGGGTGGCAAAGAACAAAGGTCCGCCGCCGCTGCCGTAAAAGGCCAGGGCGGTATAGGCCAGATTCGAGCCCGGCCCGAGGATCGCCCCCAGCAAAAGGGTGCGCCCAAAGCCGAGTTTCAGCGCACTGATGCCAGCGGCGGCAATGCCGATCAGCGTGCCCACAAGGCCAAAGCTGAGGCGGGCGGCCCCGACGGCTTCCTTGGTGATCCCCAGATCGACATAGAACGGCCCAACCATCGGCCCCATGACAAAGTCCGGCAGGCGATAGAGGCTGATGGCGGCCAACATCAGCAGAGCCAGCGCCCCGTGGGTCCGGAAAAAGGCAATGAACGGTCCGGCAATGCTGTCAAACAGTCCGGACAGGGTCCAGATCTGTGGCAGTTTTTCCGTCTGACCCGCGACGGGGGCGGGTTCACGCACCGACAGGGTGGCCAACAGCGCCAGACCCATCAGAACCCCATAGACCCCATAGGCCCCGTCCCAGCCGATCCCGGCGGCGACGAACAGGATCAGGGAATTGGCCGCCAGAATGGCAAACCGATAGCCAAGCTGGAAGGCGGCGGTCAAAAGACCGAGGTCTTCGTCGTTTTCGGCGGCCTCGACGCGCCAGGCGTCCACGGCGATGTCCTGAGTGGCCGAAGCAAAGGCCACCACCACCGCCGCAATTCCGAGCGCCGTCAGATTGCCGGGGCCAATCAGGGCCATGGCGCCAAGCGACAGCCCCACCAGCACCTGTGACAGGGCCATCCAGCCCCGCCGCCGTCCGAGCTTGCCGAACACCGGCGCATCCATGCGGTCAATAATCGGCGCCCACAGGAACTTGAACGAATAGGCCAGCCCGACCCACGACAAGAACCCGATCATGGTCAGGCTGATGTCATATTCGCGCAGCCACATGCCAAAGGTGTTGCCGGTCAACAGGAACGGCAGGCCCGAGCCAAAGCCGATCAACAACACCATCAGCACGCGCGGATTGCCAAGCGCCTTTAAGACATCGCGCCAGTCTTTGGATTTCGGTGTCGGGGTCTCTGTGCCGCTCTCGGTCTTGGTCTCGCCCATGATGTCCCCCCGAATGTCTTCAAATCAGTCAGGAGCCATCTTTACCGTGTCTGGCCGCAAGGTCCAGCGGGCCAATGCCGCCCGCAGCGCCGCTGGCTCCAGCGGCTTGGTCAGAAAATCGTTCATCCCCGCCGCCAGACAGGCGCGGCGGTCCTCCTCATAGGCATTGGCGGTCAAGGCCACCACGGGGGTCGTATCGCCGCGCGCCCGCAGGTGACGCGTCGCGGTCTGGCCGTCCATCACCGGCATGCGCACATCCATCAGGACCAGGTCAAAGCGGCTTTCAGCGAGGCTGTCGAGCGCCTCCTGACCGCTGCTGACCCGCTCGCACTGACAGCCTTCGCGCTTGAGCAGGGACTGAACGAGCAGGGCATTGACCGGGTTATCCTCGACCAACAGCACCCGCGCACCGGGGGCGGTGGCCGTGGCGATCCGGTCATCGTCGTCAAGATCCGGCGCAAGACCCGCGGTCTGGGCGGCTTGCGTCAGGTCCGGCGTCGCGGCGCTCATCGGAGCCAGACAGGCGCGGATCCGGGCCACCAGCGAACTGCGCCGCAGGGGTTTAATCAGATAGCCATCCCATCCGGCGGCCCGCCAGCCGGGGATTTCATCGCGATCTTCCGGGCGCAACAGGATCAGCGCCCCGCCATAGCCCTCGGGACGGGGCGTGGGGCCCTCAAAAGCGGAACGGTCGGCGAGCAGCACGGCCTCTGGATGCGCCGGATCCTGTTCACCGATGACCACACCTCCGCTGGTCCGGATCTGGCGGGCTGCCCCGTCGCGCAGGACCGGATTGGGGCTGTGGATCCGCACCGGGGTCGCCAAAAGTCCGGGGGCCTTGGCGTTCTCGGTCTCGATGGGGCGAAGGGGCAGGGAAAACCAAAAGGTGCTACCCGCGCCGGGGGTGCTGTCGAGACCCAGTTCCCCGTCCATCGCCTCGACGAGGCGGCGAACCACCGCCAGCCCGAGGCCCGCCCCGCCGTGGCGCGAGGCATCGGCGGCGTCGGCATGGCCAAATTCCTCAAAGATCCGCTCGCGCGCTTCGTCGGGAATACCGGGGCCGGTGTCGCGGACGCTAAAGCGGACCCGCGTTCCGTCGGTCTCGGCCAGGATCGCCACGCCGCCGGTTTGTGTGAACTTGACGGCATTGCCCGCGAGGTTGAACAGGATCTGGCGCAAGCGCCCCTCGTCTCCGAGGATCCGGGCCGGTCCGGGTCCAAGCGCCTGAATAAGCTCGATATTCTTTTCATGGGCGCGGGGGCTAAGTAGCTCGCACACCCCCTGGAGCAGGGCCTCCAGATCCACAGGGCCATCTTCGAGTTCGAGCTTGCCCGCCTCGATCTTGGCATAGTCCAGCAAAGCATTGACGAGGGTCAGGAGATGGTCGCCGCAATCGCGGGCATTGCGCACATAGGCCTGTTGCTCACTGTCGAGCGCCGTGCGGGACAACAGCCCCAGCATGCCCATCACGCCATTGAGGGGGGTGCGGATTTCGTGGCTCATCAGCTTGAGAAAGTCTTCGCGCGCCCTCAGACGGTTTTCCGCCGTATCTGAGACTGGCCCCCCTGTAGGCATAAACGCACTCCTCGTCGAAATCCGTCCCCAACTCTAGCCCAAAAGCGTTAAGGGGCGCTGAGCGGCGCACCTGCGGGGGCGGCCTTGCGGTAGATCAGGGCTTCGGCCAGATGGGTCCGGTGCACGGTTTCGCTGTCATCGAGGTCGGCCAAGGTGCGGGCGAGGCGCAGGGTGCGGGTCCAGCCCCGGGCGGTCAGGCCGGTGGCCTCGGCGGCGCGGCTTAAAAGCTGGCGGGCGTCGGGGCTGAGCGGACAGGCGGTCTCCAGCGCCTGACCCTGTAGGCGGGCATTGAGGCCGCTGATATCGCCCAGGCCTAGGCGGGCGGCGCGGTCCTGCTGGCGCTGGCGGGCGCGGGCGACGCGTTCGGCCACACTGACGCTGGTTTCGCGCGGCGGCGGCAGGCTCATGTCCGCCGCCGTGACCGCCGGGACATCAATCTGCAGATCAATCCGGTCCATCAGCGGCCCGGACACCCGGCCCTGATAATCCCGCTGGCAGCGCGGAGCCTTGCCACAGGCCCCCTTGCCCGGCCCGCCATAGCCACAGCGGCAGGGGTTCATGGCCGCCACCAGCTGGACCCGGGCCGGATAGCGGACATGGTGATTGGCCCGGGCCACGATCACCTGGTCGGTCTCCAGCGGCTGGCGCAAGCTGTCGAGGGCCTGGACGCTGTATTCGGGCAGCTCATCGAGGAACAAAACGCCGTTGTGGGCTAGGGACACCTCGCCCGGTTTGGCGCGAATGCCCCCGCCGGTCAGGGCGGCCATGCTGGCGGAATGGTGCGGGGCGCGGAAAGGGCGGGCGCGGGTCAGGCACCCCCGGGCGATCAGACCCGCCAGTGACCAGACCATGGAGGTTTCCAGCAGCTCCGTCGATGTCAGAGGGGGCAGGATCCCGGGCAGGCGCTGGGCCATCATCGACTTGCCCGATCCCGGCGGGCCGGTGAACAAGAGATTATGCCCCCCCGCGGCGGCGACTTCGAGCGCGCGCTTGGCCTGTTCCTGGCCCTTAACGTCGACAAGGTCCGGGGCATCGGGGTCGGCGGCCACAGGTCCGGGGGTAGGCGCGCTGAGGATTTGCAGGCCCTTGAAGTGGTTGATCAGGGCCACCAGCGAGGCCGGGGCCAGAATGCGGGTGTCCCCGGCCCAGGCCGCTTCGGGGCCATTGGCTTCTGGACAGATCAAACCGAGCCCAAAACTGTTGGCGGCCATGGCGGCAGGCAAGGCCCCGCTGATGGGGGCGATCTGGCCATCGAGTTTTAACTCGCCCACCGCCACCCATTCGCGCAAAAGATCTGGCGGAAATAGTCCCATGCTGGCCATCAGGATCAGGGCAATCGGCAGGTCATAGTGCGCCCCTTCCTTAGGCAAATCCGCCGGGGCCAAGTTGACAACAATCCGTTTTCCGGGAAGAGACAGGCCCATACCGGCAAAGGCCCCGCGCACACGCTCGCGGCTTTCGGCCACGGCCTTGTCACCTAATCCGACTACGGAAAAGGTGACTTGGCCACTTGTGAGCTGAACCTCCGCCTCGACGCGGCGAGCATCGATCCCGTCAAAAGCGACGGTCGAAATCGAGACGGTCATGCTTTGGTCCCCACCCGCAGTTATCCACAGCCTAAGGTAAACTTAGGGACATTGCAAGAACGCAGTGGGAACAAAATCAGTTTTTGTGACAAAACTGACTCAAGGTCAGGCGGGATTAACTCTAAATCCCATTTAGTCAGGCCGATGCGAACGCAGTCCTTCGATCCGTTCCCAGAGGATTTGACCGGCGTTGATGCCGGTAAAGTCCTTGAGTTGTACCGCACCTGTGGGGGAAGTGACATTGATCTCCGTCAGGTAGTCGCCGATCACATCGATACCGACAAACCACAGACCCCTTTGTCGTAGTACGGGGCCTAGCCGGGCGCAGATCTCATGGTCGCGTTCGGTCAGGGTTACGGCCTCGGCTGTGCCGCCGACGCGCAAATTCGAGCGAACGGCCCCCTTGGGGGGTACACGGTTAATCGCCCCGATGGGCTCGCCGCCGATGAGAATAATCCGTTTGTCCCCGGCGCTGACGGCGGGAATAAAGGCTTGAAGTACCACGGGTTCCTTGCCAAGTGCGCTGTGCATTTCCAGCAAGGCATCGAGGTTTGGGTCCCCAGCCTTGAGGCGGATCACCCCAGACCCAGCCATACCGTGCAGCGGCTTGAGGATCACATCCCCGTGGCGGGCATGAAAGTCATGCAGGGCAACGGGGTCCGCAGAAATCAGGGTCGGCGGCTGGAGGTCCGGGAATTCCGTGGCAAACAGCTTTTCCGGACAATCGCGCACGCTGCGGGGATCATTGAGCACCAAGACCTCGGGGCTTAAGCGCTCCAGCAGATAGGTGGCGGTAATATAGCCGATGTCAAAAGGCGGATCCTGGCGCATCAGCACCACGTCCATAGTGTGCAGATCGAGCGCTTCGGGGGCGTCGGCGCTGACATGGTTGCCGCGTTCGGCCCGAAGGGTGACTTTGCGGGCGCGGGCGCTAACCCGGCCATTTTCCAGCGACAGATCCCCCGGGCCATAGACCCACAGGCTGTGCCCCCGAACTTGGGCCGCCATCATCAGGTGAAAGGTCGTGTCCGAAGCGATATTGACCGCCTCGATCGGGTCCATCTGAACGGCGATGCGCAGGGGGGCGACAGAGGTCATGGGCAGCTCCTGAATGGACCCTACAGGTGCCGTCCCGGGGAGCGGATTACAAGAGGCAAGGTTCAACGGAATTCTGCTGCGCCGATATCACGCACATGCACCGGCCAGTGTCCGGGGCAAAAGGCGATCAAATCGAGCCGGGCCTTTAGGGCGGCCTCGCCCGCGCGCCGGGGCGCTAACCGCGGATGGCGCGCGATCAGGTCGGTAGCGGCTCGCAACAGCCGTGTCTGCTGGTCCGGCCCTAAGGCTTCCAACGCCTCATTGAGTGTGCGGCGGGCCTTGACCTCGACGACCACCAGCCGGGTGCCGGAGACCGCCAGAAGGTCGATCTCTGCTCCGGGGGTCTTGAGGCGAAACCCGAGGATCCGGTAGCCCTTGAGCATGAGCCAAAACAAGGCCAGCCATTCGATCCGGTGCCCGGTGCGATAGGCCGACTGGCCTTTGCGCGTTCGGGACCGTTTGGGCGTCATGCGCGGCCCTGAAGTGCGAGCGCCTGTTTATAAAGCAATTTACGCGGCGTGCCGGTGGCCTTGGCGATCTCGGTGGCGGCCTCGGCGGGGGATAGGCGGGTCAAGGCTTCTTTGAGAGCGGCCTCGATCTGGGCGTCGTCCAGCGCCGCCTCCGCGCCGGGACCGATCAGCACGACAATCTCACCCTTGGGCGCGTCCAGCCGGGGATCCGCAATCAGAGCGGACAGAGGGCCGCGCACACAGGTTTCATAGAGTTTGGTCAGTTCGCGCGCCACGGCCGCCGGACGGTCGCCAAAGACATGCCGCATGTCTTCAAGGCTGGCGCGAAGGCGCGGCCCGCTTTCGAACAGCACCAGCGTGCCGCCGTGGTGGCTCAGGCCCTCAAAAAAGGTGCGTCGGGCGCTGCTCTTGGCCGGGGCAAATCCGGCAAAGCTGAAGCGGTCGGTCGGCAGGTCGGCAACACTCAGGGCCGCCAGCACACTCGATGGGCCGGGAATGGGGTGCAGGGCATAACCCGCCTCGACCACCGCCTTGACCAGGCCATAGCCCGGATCTGACACTAAGGGGGTTCCGGCATCAGAGACCTGGGCCACCACCTGTCCGTCGGCCAGGGCGGCCAGAACGCGCGGCACGGCTTGATCGCCCGCGTGGTCATCATAGCGCAGCAGCGGCTTTTTCAGCCCATAGGCCGACATCAGCTTGGCCGTGACGCGAGTATCCTCGGCCAGCACCAGATCCGCCGCGCTCAGCACATCCAGCGCTCGCAACGTAATGTCGCGCAAATTGCCGATGGGCGTGGCCACGAGATAAAGACCCGGCGTCACGGGACGCGGCGGGGGGGCAGACAGGCGAAACAGGGGATCAGAGGCGCTCATAGGGCGATCCTATCGGGAAGCCGGAGCCGAGGCGAGGATTTCAAGCAGCAGGCGGTTAAGGACCTGACGCCCCTTATCGGTGGCGATCAGGGTCTCGGGGGTGCGCAGTAGCAGTCCGTCGGTTTCAAAGGTGATGAGCGACGGGTTGTCTATGTCGAGGCCCAGCGGCGCAATCCGGGACCAGTCCAGCCCGTCCCGCAGGCGAAGACCCATCAGAAGCGCCTCTTCGGCCGTATCGGCGGGGCTGTAGGGGGTGATCTCGGCAAAGCCGGTGCCGGTTTGGTCCACCCGGGCAATGTAATCGCCAATGCCGGGCGCGGCGACCGTGGCATGGCGGACACTGCCTTTCCACGGGATACGGCCATGCGCCCCGGGCCCGACCCCGACATAGCTGACCCCGCGCCAGATCAACAGGTTATGCAAGGCCCGGTCAGCAGGCGTGTGGGCATGGTTGGACACCTCATAGGCCTCAAACCCGGCATCGCTGAGGGTCGCCTGGGTGGTCTCATAGAGATCGGCGCTCAGGTCGTCATCGCAGGGCACGATCCGGCCCCGCAGCACCGCGCGCTCAAACGCCGTGCCTTGTTCGATGGTCAGTTGATAGGGCGACAGGTGACTCGCCCCCAAGGTGATGGCCGTCCGCAGCTCCTTTGCCCACGCGGCTGGGGTTTGGTTGGGGCGGGCATAGATCAGATCGACCGACAGGCGCGGAAACAGCCGCGCTGCGAGGTCCGCGGCACGAAGGGCTTCGGCAGCGCTGTGGTTGCGACCGAGAAACTTCAGAGCGTCATCCTCAAGCGCCTGAAGGCCCAGAGACAGGCGCGTCACCCCCGCCTGGGCCAGGGCAGCAAAGCGCGAGGCTTCGGCATCGGTGGGGTTGGCTTCTAGCGAGACCTCTTCTGGACCGGGTCCGCTGAACACAGACCGTGCGGTTTCAAGGATCGCGGCCACCCCTTCGGGCGGCAACAGCGATGGCGTGCCCCCACCAAAGAACACGGTGCGCAGGGTGTGTGGGCCAATCCGCTCCGCTTGGGTACGGATGTCGGTACAGATCGCCCGGACCAGCGCCTGTTGCTCCTCGGTTCGGCCCCGGTCGCGCACAACATTAAAGTCGCAATAGGGGCAGATCCGGGCGCAATAGGGCCAATGCACATAAAGCGCCAGATCCGGCGCGGATTGACCGGGAGCCCCGCTCAAAACAGCGCCGCCCGCAGCTGGGCAAAAGCGCGGGCGCGGTGGCTGATGGCGTCTTTTTCGGCGGGGTCCATCTCGGCAAAGGTGCGGGTCTCGCCCTCGGGCATAAAGATGGGGTCATAACCAAAGCCGCGATCCCCGCGAGCCGGAAAGGTCAGGGTGCCGTGGATCTGGCCTTCAAAGGCGACCACGGGCCCGTCCGGCCAGGCCACGGCGAGGGCGCAGCTGAAAAAGGCGCGGCGGTCGTCGGTTCCGGCCTCGATGAGGGCCGCTTCGATGCGACGCATGGCGAGGCCGAAATCTTTGTCCGGTCCACCCCAGCGCGCCGACAGGACCCCCGGATCGCCGTTCAGGCCGACCACGCTGAGGCCGGAGTCGTCGGCCAGGGCAATCACACCGCTGACGCGCGCCGCATGACGGGCTTTGAGCACGGCATTACCAACAAAAGTGGTTTCGGTCTCTTCGGGCTCCGGAATGTCCAGGCTGGCGGCGGTCAGCACCTCAAACCGGCCCTCCAGCAATGCCCCGATCTCGCGCGCCTTGCCCGGATTATGGGTCGCTGCGACCAGTTTTGTACCCGCCGGAAGGGTCAGACGCGTGGGGTTTGCATTGGTGTCCATTTTGTCAGGTTCCTTACAGAGTTTCCATGCATTGCAAAAGAGTAATATCGATAATCAATATGTAATTTGATCGAATAACGGAAAACCCGTATTGAATAACAACAAGGGCGGACGAAATGCTTTCGCACTTGCGAAACGGACCAAGCCGGTCCGCCGACCCCCATTTTCCCCCGGATGGTCCGGGGACTGACCCAAGGAGACGACAATGACGACGTTTATGGATGTGCTGGACAAGGTTTCGATGGCTCTGATCGCCGTGGTGGGCATCGGGTCTGTGGCGCTGGGTACGATTGCGCTGCTGATGCAATAACCCGTCGTCTTAGCTTCGGCTATGGCCCCGTTCAGGGATGGGTGATTTTTCTGTGCCAGCGTTTTCTGTACTGTGTTTTCCTCACACCTGTCCCTCCGGTTTGCCAGTATCGGGGGGACTTTTCTTTTTGCCGTGACCCCGTCACTGTGTCCGCTAGAAAAATACGGGGTTTAACTCCGGCAATGGGAGACAGACATGCGTGCCATGGGACCGGGATCCGTGTCCAGTTTGCTGAAGACGGCGCTGGATGTGGTTTATTGGATGCTGTGGGGGCTTTTAGGCCTGACCCTCGTTGGCACCTTGTTGATGCTGGCCTTGCCTGGGCTGGAGTCGAATGTCACAGCTCAGATTGTGCAGAGTGGACAGGCGATGCCTTTGCCGGGTGTCATGCTGGGCGGGGTGATGCTGGCGTTCATGGTGTCACTGGGCGGGTTTGTTATGATTGTTGGCCTGCTCCGGCGCATCTTTGATACCTTGGCGGCGGGGGATCCGTTTCATCCGCGCAATGTGCGGCGGTTGCGGTTAATTGGGATGCTGTTGGCCGGGGTCGAACTGTTCGGCTATGCCACACGGGTCGCAGCGGCCATGATGACAGCCGTCCAACTGGAGCCGGGATATGGCATCCGGGCGGTGACGACCTGGTTTTCTGTGTTGGTGGTGTTCGTCCTTGCCGAAGTCTTTCGCGAGGGCGCGCGGTTACGGCGGGAATCTGAGTTGACGATCTGATCCCAAGGTCGCTTAAGACAGTTCCGTTAGGTTTAGAGTGGGTGCCCGATGCCGATACGTATTCAGTTGGACCGGATTCTTGTTGAGCGGCGGATGTCGCTGACCGAGCTGGCCGACCGTGTGGGCGTCACCTTGGCCAATCTGTCGATCCTCAAGACCGGCAAGGCGCGGGCCATTCGGTTCAGCACCCTGGATGCCCTGTGCCGGGAGCTGAATTGCCAGCCCGGCGATATTCTGGTGTTCGAACCGGGTCCGGCCGAGGCCGAACCCGATATCGTCGCTGAGGATCTAGAGTAGCCTCAGGATTTCGCCTTCAGCGTATCGCGGATTTCCG
The DNA here is from genome assembly GCA_036834925.1 of Asticcacaulis sp. GTDB lineage: Bacteria > Pseudomonadota > Alphaproteobacteria > Caulobacterales > Caulobacteraceae > Asticcacaulis. Next base: position 1,360 of record DAITMY010000027.1, on the reverse strand, counting down.
CCAGCAGAACTTCGGTGGCCGACGGCGCGGGCGGCTCAGCCGGAGCCTCGTCCTTTTTCATCGCCATGTTCATGATCTTGACCACCCAGAAGATGGCAAAGGCAATGATCAGGAACTGGATGAGGGTGTTGATGAACAGGCCATATTCGAGCGCGACAGCGGTGCTGCCGGCGACGTTGGGGTCTGCGGCCTTGAGCACCCATTTCATGTGCGCAAAGTCGATCCCGCCGATCAGAAGACCAAGCGGCGGCATGATGATGTTGTCGACAAGGCTGGTGACGATCTTGCCGAAGGCGGCACCGATGATCACACCGACAGCGAGGTCAACGACATTGCCCCGCATGATAAAAGTTTTGAATTCCTGAGCCAGGCTCATAGGGTCCCCCCGAATAGGATGATGGGTCCGGCCAAACGCCGGTCAGTGGGAAACGCGTATCCCTGCCAAAAAGTTCAGATCAGTCGTTGGCATCGCCCGACAGATTGAGGCGTTCGCGCAGCTCTTTGCCGCTCTTGAAGAACGGGACCGCTTTCGCTGGGACAGATACCGGCTCACCGGTGCGCGGGTTGCGCCCCGCCCGGGCCGGACGCGCCCGCACCGATAAGGCCCCAAAGCCCCGCAGCTCGACCCGGCCTTGATGCTCGAGGGTGGTGATCATCTGCTCGAAGATCAGATTGACAATCCGCTCCACATCCCGGTGGGCGATATGCGGATTTTCTTCCGCCAGCTGGTTAATAAGTTCTGATTTGAGCATGGGGAAACTCCCGCTGATATAACAAGGGTGCTGGAAATCGTCAGCGAGATCAAGGGGCTGGAACAAGATTAACAGAAGAAATTGACCTCAAAGCATGAAAAAACCCCCGCAGGATAGGCCTGCGAGGGTGATTTCATTCAGACAAGCGTGAGCTTAGTCTTTCGAGGCTTTCTCGCGCAGTGCGGCCCCGAGGATGTCGCCGAGCGACGCACCCGAGTCCTGGCTGCCGTAGGTCTCGATGGCCTCTTTTTCTTCGGCCATTTCCAGAGCCTTGATCGACAGCGACACGCGGCGCGAAGCCTTGTCGATGTTGGTGATCTGGGCATCCACGCGGTCGCCGACGGCAAAGCGCTCAACGCGCTGCTCACCTCGGTCACGCGACAGATCCGACTTGCGCACGAAGGCATTCATCGGCGCGTTTTCGTCGCCAAAGCGCACTTCGAGGCCACCGGTGGTGACTTCGATGACTTCCACAGTGACCGTCTGGCCCTTGCGGAAGGTGTCTTCGGCCATCGGGTCAGCCGCGAGTGGCTTGATGCCGAGGCTGATGCGCGCTTTTTCGATGTCGACGTCGAGCACGCGGGCCTTGACCACATCGCCCTTCTTGT
>DAITMY010000026.1:0-13993 GCA_036834925.1 Asticcacaulis sp. | reverse complement strand
AACACAACACTCTGAAAAGGGCGGTCCTCGGGCCGTCCTTTTTTTATGACATCGATCTGTCAAGGTTCGCCTTGCACAACCGGGCAATGCCCACTAAACGGAACCCTTAACCCACAGCTTCATCGGCCAAGGGGCTCCTTGACGGACCGTGCATCGGCGCGGCCCGATTCTTTGCGCGCGAAAGACCCGATACGACATGCCCAAACGCACTGACATCTCCTCGATCCTCATTATCGGCGCTGGCCCGATTGTTATCGGACAGGCCTGTGAATTCGATTATTCAGGCGTTCAGGCATGTAAGGCCCTCCGCGAAGAGGGCTATCGGATCATTCTGGTCAACTCGAACCCGGCCACGATCATGACCGACCCGGACGTGGCCGATGCGACCTATATCGAGCCGATCACGCCGGAGTTCGTGGAAAAGATCATCGCCAAGGAACGCCCGGACGCGCTGTTGCCGACCATGGGCGGCCAGACCGCGCTCAATACGGCCCTGGCGCTCGATGCCTCAGGCGTGCTGAAAAAGTACAATGTCGAGATGATCGGCGCCAAGGCCGAAGTGATCGACAAGGCCGAAGACCGTCAGAAGTTCCGCGATGCCATGGACAAGCTGGGTCTGGAAAGCCCCCGCTCGCGCGCCGTCCACACGATGGAAGAAGCCTTGGAGGCTCAGCCCTTTGTCGGGCTACCGGCGATTATCCGCCCGTCCTTTACCCTCGCCGGAACCGGCGGCGGCATTGCCTATAACATGGAAGAATTCCGCGAGATCGTTGAGCGCGGTCTCGACCTGTCGCCCACCACCGAAGTGCTGATCGAAGAGTCGGTGCTGGGCTGGAAAGAGTATGAAATGGAAGTGGTCCGCGACACGGCGGACAACTGCATCATCGTCTGCTCGATCGAAAACATCGACCCGATGGGCGTGCACACGGGCGACTCCATCACCGTGGCCCCGGCCCTGACTCTGACGGACAAGGAATACCAGATCATGCGCGCGGCCTCGATTGCCGTGCTGCGTGAAATCGGGGTGGAGACCGGCGGCTCGAACGTCCAGTTCGCGCTGAACCCGGCCGATGGTCGGATGGTCGTGATCGAGATGAACCCGCGCGTGTCGCGCTCCTCGGCTCTGGCGTCCAAGGCCACGGGCTTCCCGATTGCCAAGATCGCAGCCAAGCTGGCGGTTGGCTATACGCTCGACGAGCTGAAAAACGACATCACCCGCGTGACCCCGGCCAGCTTTGAACCGGCCATTGACTATGTGGTCACCAAGATCCCGCGCTTTGCCTTTGAAAAATACCCCGGCTCAGAGCCGATGCTCTCGACCTCAATGAAGTCGGTGGGCGAAGTGATGGCCATCGGGCGCACCTTTGCCGAGTCGATGCAAAAGGCCCTGCGCGGCCTTGAAACTGGCCTCAGCGGCTTTGACGAGATCGAGATTCCCGGCGTTGAGGGTCAAGACCCGGCGGCGGTGCGCGAGGCGGTGATCCGCCAGCTCGGCCTGCCGACCCCGGACCGCCTGCGTGTGATCGCCCAAGCTTTCCGCCATGGCCTTAGCGTCGAGGACATCCAAGCGGCCTGTAGCTATGAGCCGTGGTTCCTACGCCAGATCGAGACCTTGGTGTCCGAAGAGGCCCGCATCAAGGCCGTGGGCCTCCCGAAGACAGCGGAGGGTCTGCGTCGGATCAAGGCGCTGGGCTTCTCGGATAAGCGCCTGGGCGACCTGACGGGCCAGGGTGAAAAGGCTGTGCGCGCCTATCGTCGCGGCCTCGGGGTGCGTCCGGTCTTCAAGCGCATCGACACCTGTGCGGCCGAATTCGCCTCGGCCACGGCCTATATGTACTCGACCTACGAGACCGGTGCCTTGGGTCAGGTGCCCGAGTGTGAAGCGGCCCCCAGTGAGCGCAAGAAGGCGATCATCCTCGGCGGCGGCCCGAACCGGATCGGCCAGGGGATCGAGTTCGACTACTGCTGCTGCCATGCCAGCTTTGCGTTCCGCGACATGGGCCTTGAGTCCATCATGGTCAACTGCAACCCGGAAACCGTCTCGACCGACTATGACACCTCAGACCGGCTCTATTTCGAACCCCTGACCGCCGAAGATGTGCTGGAGCTGATCCACGTCGAAATGTCCAAGGGCACCCTCGCCGGGGTGGTCGTCCAGTTCGGCGGCCAGACGCCGCTGAAGCTGGCTCAGGCCCTCGAAGACGAAGGCGTGCCGATCCTCGGCACCAGCCCCGATGCCATCGACCTGGCCGAAGACCGCGAGCGCTTCCAGCACCTGTTGCGCGACATCGGCCTGACCCAGCCGGTCAATGCCATTGCCCGCACCCCGGAAGAGGCGTTCACGGCCGCCCATTCGGTGGGTTACCCGATCGTGATCCGCCCCTCCTATGTGCTCGGTGGCCGGGCCATGGAAATCATCCGCGACGACGAGCAGCTGGCCCGTTATGTGCGCGAGGCCGTGAAGGTGTCCGGCGACTCGCCGGTGCTGATCGACCAGTATCTGAGCGCCGCCATCGAAGTGGACGCCGATGCCCTCGCCGACGGCACCGATGTGTTCGTCGCCGGGATCATGGAGCACATCGAAGAGGCCGGGGTGCACTCGGGCGACTCGGCCTGTTCGCTCCCGCCCTTCTCTCTGAAGCCAGAGACCGTGGCCGAACTGCGTAAGCAAACCGAGGCCCTGGCCCGGGCGCTCAAGGTCAAGGGGCTGATGAACGTGCAGTTCGCCATCGAAGACCCCTATGGCAACCCGAAGATCTATGTTCTTGAGGTCAATCCGCGCGCCAGCCGCACGGTGCCGTTTGTGGCCAAAACCCTCGGCAAGCCGCTGGCCGGGATCGCCGCTAAGGTCATGGCCAATGAACCCCTGGCCGGGTTTGGCCTGAAGGATCGTGACTATACCCATGTGGCGGTCAAGGAAGCGGTGTTCCCGTTTGCGCGCTTCGCCAATGTGGACACGGTTCTGGGGCCAGAAATGCGCTCCACCGGTGAGGTGATGGGCCTCGATTGGGTACGCGACGGCGAGACCATCATCGACGCCTTTGCCCGCGCCTTTGCTAAGTCCCAGCTCGGCGGCGGCACCAAGATCCCGACGCAAGGCACCGTCTTTGTCTCGGTCAAGGACATGGACAAGCCCGTGATCGTCGAAGCCGCGAAGATCCTTGTCCAAGAGGGCTTCAAGCTGGTCGCTACCGGGGGCACGGCCGATTATCTGAGCGCCCAAGGGGTTCAGGTCGAAAAGATCAAAAAGGTGCTCGAAGGCCGCCCGAACGTGCTCGATGCCATGAAAAACGGCGAGATCCAGCTTGTGTTCAATACCACAGAGGGCAAGCAGTCGCTGGCCGACAGCTTCTCGATCCGCCGCACGGCGCTTATGATGAAGATCCCCTACTATACCACCGCCTCAGGGGCATTGGCGGCGGCGCGGGCGATTGCGTCCGTGCGTAATGGCGATCTCGACGTACGCGATCTGCAAAGCTACGCCTGAGACAAGGCCGACGAACAGTCAAACGCCGCGCACCCAATCGGTTGCGCGGCGTTTGTGTTTGGGCCCTCACCCCTCGGTCACGTTGGGGTAATCGGGATCATAGTCGAGATCCCCGAAATCCGCGGTCAGATCCCAGGCGGCAAAGTCCAGCGCCTCTTCGGGGTCACTGAGAGCCAGTTCGCTGACGGTTTGGCGGCGGATAGAGACCCCAGCCTTGTGGGTGCTGTCTGGGTCCCCGGTCAGCAAAGGGTGCCAAAGCGGCAGGTCCTTGCCCTCATGCAAACGCCGATAGGCACAGGAACGCGGCATCCATTCGAGCGCCTCAATGTTATGCGGCGTCAACTTGATGCAGTCCGGGACGGTCCTTTTGCGGTTGGCATAGTCCGAGCAGCGGCAGGTTTGGGGATCAAACAGGCGGCAATGCACCCGGGTCGGGATCACCTCGCCGGTCTCTTCGTCCTCAAAGCGGATCACGCAACAAAGACCGCAGCCATCGCAGAGGCTTTCCCATTCCTGGGCCGTCATTTCAGCTAAAGTCTTTGTTTCCCAATAAGGTTTTTTCACGCACACGTCCTGAACCGGGCCCTGCTGATCCAAAAGCAGGGTCATGCCTAAACCGGTACCACAGCGCAGCCCGAGCGTCGATGCGAGGGCAGACGGCATCTCCGGACCTTAAGCCGGGCACTGACTTGCAACAGGATTGCGCGACACGCAGACGAAAAATACTAAACTTAAACACTGTCGCAACGCGCGCACAGTTTGTTTTTACACGGATTTTTTACAAGGCCGACAAGTTAAACTCATTAAGTTGTCACAAATGAAATAAGTGCTCTTGCAAGTTTTGCGATACATGACAAACATGACTGCGGGTCATAACATCAATAGGCCCCAATATAAATAAGACTTGATAAGTAAAACTCTGCTTATCTGCGTGAAAAAAATCCCATAGGAAGGAAATAACGATGAAAGTAGCTCTACTTTCAACGGTTGGCCTCGCATGTCTTGCGCTGACCACACAAGCCCAGGCCCAGACAACTCCCAATAGTCAAGAGTGGCAGTTAATTCAACTGACCGCCCAGGCCCGGACCTTGGGAAATAATGGTTCTGGTGTGACGGTTGCCGTAATCGACAGCCGCACTCAGTGCAACCATACCGAGCTCACGGGACGCTGTACTAACGTCAATTTGCCGGGCGGGGTCTATACCCGTAACGATGTCCACGGCACCCACGTGGCCGGCCTGGTGGCCGGACGCAACCATGGCGTCGCCAATGCGGCCCGGATCATCAACTATGGCATTTTCGATGACCGGGGCTATGTCAACCAGCTCACGACCGCCTGGAACAGCGCCCGTTCGAGCGGGGCCACCATCAATAACATGAGCTTTGGTCAGCGCGGCACCGGTCGGCTCGTCGGCCTCACGGCTTCCGAACTGAGCACAATGGCCTCAGCGAACATGGCCTCCATGCTGTTCGTCAAGGCCGCAGGCAACGACAGCCTTAACGGCGTCAATGAAAGCTATGCCGTCAACAGCACCACGGCGGCCACCGCCCTGTCGCGCCTGATCATCGTCGGTTCAACCACCGCCACGGGCGCGCGCAGCAGCTTCTCGAACATGCCGGGCGAGGCCTGCTTGCTGGCTTCGGGCCAGACCACCTGTACCAACGCCAACAAGTTCAAGTTCCGGTTCATCTCCGCGCCAGGCTCCGACATGTATGCGGCGGTGCCGACCAACAGCCTGAATTATCTGTCCGGCACCAGCATGGCCTCGCCGGTCGTAGCCGGGGCAGCCGCCCTGCTGCAAGGCCGCTGGCCGGCCCTGAAAAACCAGCCCGCGCGCACGGCGGAAATCCTGTTCACCAGCGCTACCGACATCGGGGCCGCTGGCGTCGATGCCGTTTACGGTTGGGGTCTGCTGAACGTCACCCGCGCCCTGCAAAGCTCCGGCCCGACCGCCGTAGTCGCCTCCAACGGATCGATGCTGCGGGTCGATAACCGCCTTGCGATGTCATCCGGGGCCATGGTCGGCCTGACGGAAGCCCTGTCGGAGGTCGTGGCCATCGACCAGTTCGGCCGCGATTATAGCCTGTTTGAGGTGCATAACTTCCAGGTCAGCGAACTACCGCTTGGCACACTGGAAACCGCACCCATGGCCCGCGTCAATGCCCTCGGCAGCCACGCGGACATGGCAAGCACCTACTTTGCGCCGGTCAAGACCCCCATGGCTCGTGCTTCATTCGGATCGAGCGTGGAAACCGTGGGCGACAGCCTGAGCCGCAAGTCCGGGGCGCTGCAATTTGCCCTCGACATGCCGATGAGCAAGGGCGGCACGGCGATGTTCCGTCTGACCGGTTCGGGTGACACCCGCGCCAATCTGGCGACCGACCCAACCTTGAAGCCCTTCAGCGCCTTCGCCTCGTCCAGCCTGCTTTCGGACTCGGTGATGCTGGGCTTTGCCAGCCAGCCGAAAGCCAATGAGAAGATCGTGATGTATGCCGCCACCTCGACCCAGGGCGCCTATGCCCCGGTTCTGCGGCAGACCCTCTCGGAAGGTCTCAAGGACAACGGCTTTGGGCATCAGCGCGATGTCAGCTTTGACACCCTGCACAACCCGCGCGCCCAGACCGGTCTCGGGATCGGCTGGTTCCAGCTGAAGGACAATGGCGCGGTTCTGGGGCTCAGCGCCTCGGTGCTGAACCAGAAGAACGGCTACTATGACATGACCTCCAACCTAGATGCCTTTGCCAAGGGCACGACGGCGGTCAGCGTCGGGGTGTCGTACAACCAGTCGGTCAAGGGCTGGGATATGTTCAGCGCTGCGGAACTGACGCACCTGAAGGCTCCAGGCCAAGACGGGCCGATCCGCCTGACCGATGCCGCCCTGATCTCGGGCGAAGTCGGCGCGCGCAAGACCGGCGTGTTCCTGGCTAAGCACAACACGCTGCAAGACACCTTCAGCGTGGCGGTCCAGCTCAAGCCGACGGCCATTTCCGGGGCTCTGGAACTGGACTACCTCGGCATGACCGAAGACCGGATGGATTATGAAGCCAAACGCGCCCGCGTCGGCATGCATAATCTGACCGACCGCGTGCTGCGGCTGGAGTCGGCCTATGCCGTGTCGGGTGACGGTTACCGGGTCAGCCTGGGGGCCGGAGCCGATGTGTCGGGCAAGCGCCCGGCCTCGCTGGTCTCGGCGCGCTTCAGCACCGCGTTCTAAGACTTAAGGCCTTCGCGAAAGCGGCGGGCGGTCCTTCGGGGCCGCCCGTTTCTTTATTGTGGTCTATTCCGCCGCTTCCAGCGGCCCCATGACCTCGCCCACGGTCGGTCGGTCCGGGGTGACGATCATCTCGACGTCGCCTAGCTTGACCTCGGCCTTACAATGGTTGCAGGCAATGATGGGATCCAGCGGATGGCCACACCCCTTGTGGACGATCGCCAATCCCGAATCCTGTTCGCCGTAGATATATTTTTCGCCCCACCCATGAAGGGTGAGCAGGACCGTGCGCAGATCCTTGCCTTTCTGGGTCAAAACATATTCATTGCGCAGCGGGCGTTCAGAGTACGGACGCGCTTCCATAATGCCATGGGCAACGAGGGTTTTGAGGCGGGCCGCGAGCACATTGCGCGCAACCCCAAGACCATCTTGCCACTGCTCAAACCGTCGGACGCCGCGAAAGGCGTCCCGGATGACCAGCAGGGTCCAAGGATCCCCGATCACTTCGAGGGTTCCGGCGATGGTGCAGCTTTGTTTGGAATAATTGGCGGTACGTCCCATGGATGGAATCTGCCCCTTCCGACGGCCTTTGGCAAGCGCAGCCCTGTTTTGTGCCCGAAAACGCGCCATCTGTGCAGCAGACTCAGAGTTTCACGACCTAAAACCTCAGGGACAGACCATGACCGAGACCCAAACCGCCGATCCCATCGTCATCGCCGGCTATGCCCGCACTCCCATGGGCGGCCTTCAGGGCAGCCTAGGCAACGTGCGCGCACCGGACCTCGGGGCCGCCGCCGTCAAGGCCGCTGTGGCCCGCGCGGGGGTTTCGCCCGACAAGGTTGACCAGATCATCATGGGCTGCGTGCTGCCCGCCGGTCTCGGCCAGGCCCCGGCCCGTCAGGCGGCGCTCGGTGCGGGCCTGCCGCTCAGCGTCACTGCCACCACGGTCAACAAGATGTGCGGCTCGGGCATGCAGGCGGTGATGATGGCCGCTGAGGCGCTGCGGGCCGGATCCGCCGAGGTGATCGTCGCCGGGGGCATGGAAAGCATGACCGGCGCCCCGTATCTGTTGCCGAAAATGCGCGGCGGGGCCCGCATAGGCCACGACGTCGTTAAGGACAGCATGTTCCTCGACGGGCTCGAAGACGCCTATTCGCCGGGCAAGCTGATGGGGGCCTTTGCCGAAGATGCCGCCCGCCAGTACGGCTTTACCCGTGAAGCCCAGGACGCCTATGCCCTCGAAAGCCTGCGCCGGGCCAAGGCAGCGGTCGAAGGCGGCCAGTTCCGCGACGAAATCACCCCCGTTGAGGTGGCTGACCGTAAGGGCACGGTGATCGTCGATACCGACGAAGCCCCGCTCAAGGCCGATCCGGCGAAGATCCCGACGCTAAAACCCGCTTTTGCCAAGGACGGCACGGTCACCGCCGCCAATGCCAGCTCGATTTCCGACGGAGCCGCGGCGCTGGTCCTGACGAGGCGCAGCACCGCTGAAGCGCTGGGCCTGTCGATCGAGGCCGAAATCGTGGCCTGGGCCGCCCATGCCCACGAGCCTGGCCTGTTCACCACCGCCCCGGTGCCGGCCATGCAAAAGGCCCTCGCCAAGGCAGGCTGGTCGATTGCGGATGTCGATCTATTCGAGGTCAACGAGGCCTTTGCCGTGGTGGCGATGATCGCGATGGCTGACCTCGGCATCCCCCACGACAAGCTCAACATCCATGGCGGGGCGACGGCGCTCGGCCATCCCATCGGGGCTTCGGGCGCGCGGATCCTCGCCACCCTCCTGTCGGCGCTCAAACAAACCGGCGGCAAGACCGGCCTCGCCTCGCTCTGCATCGGTGGCGGCGAAGCCACGGCGGTCGCCCTGCGCCGCGTTTAATACGGCGTCGCCATTGGGCCACAGCCTCAAGCCGGTCGCGGGTGTTTTATCGCTTAAGCCCGTGATCGGCCTTATGTTCCTAAGCAAACTTAAGTAAAACCTCCCCGGGTTGCAAAGCCAGACCCGGGAGCCTCTCATGCCTCGACAACGCCGCCGAAACAGCCCTGTTCGCGCCCCTCTACGGTCAGGATGGGTGCAAACAGCTGTTGAGGCTTTCCGGCCGGCGGCCCTTACACCATTGCTGAGTGCATTGGCTTTGTGCGCTTGTATGGTCTTGGGCTTGGCGGCTTTTGGGGCCAACAGTGAGGCCCTAAGCCTGACCCTGACCGCCGCCCTGTCGTTCTTGCTGGCAATCGTGGTTCTGACGGAACCCGATCCAAAGCGCCGATCAGAACGCCATACCATCCCGGCCTGGTGGCAACGCCGGGCGCTTTACAGCCTTGCGGGCCTATTCACGCTCTATTGGCTTTTCACCCTATCAACGGGCTTTTTTAGAGCTGAGACCCTACCGCAAGCCCAGTTTTGGGCTGGTGTGGCCCCCGCCCGTGCCGCCCTTGACCTGAGTGCCCTGACGATTGCCCTACTTAATCTTGGGGGGCTGGGCGCGGCGTTCCTCATTGCCTTTGTCATCGCGTCTGACGACTCCAAGGCGCTTCGCCTGCTGGATTTTTGTCTTTATGCTTGCGTCGCCTTGCTTGGTCTCACGCTCATTCTCTACTGGCGTGACCCCTCGGCCATTTGGGGGCTTGAAAAGACCACGGGCGCTGGGCGGTTTAGTGCGGCGTTCAGCAGTCCCAACATCGCCGGAACCTTCTGTGGCGTGCTGACCCTCCTAACGCTGTCTCGGACGGTCTCGCACTGGCAAAAAGACCGTCACAAGACGCTCCGGATGGTTCGATGGTCTTTGATGACAGCCCTGTCGTTGGCGGGGTTGATTTTGTCTCAATCGAGAGGGGCTGTGCTGAGCTTCGTCCCAATCGTGCTCTTGCTTACGGCCTTGATCGCCGTCGCACTGCGCACGCCGCGAAAGCCCTTGGGGACAGCAGACGCCGCATCTCAGATGCCTCGATCGCTGCCTGTTTCGGTGAGGCTAGGCTTGTCCGCCCTCGGCTTGGCCGTGTTGTTCACCTTCGTCGTCTTTAATCCGTCCAGCCCCCTTCTGACGCGCTTATCGCAGAGCGAGAGGAGTTTCGAGGACCGTCAAGTCATCTTTGCGGCTCACATGTCGTCGCTCAAGTCGTCGCCAGTCATTGGGTATGGTCCCGGTAGCTTTGATGCGCTGAACCGAACGGCGCAAACCCATGAAAACATCCGCGCCTTGATGCCGGTTCGCGCTCTACACAATACCTATCTTCATACCTTGCAAGAGGTCGGGATCGTGGGCTTCGTATTAATCTCAGCCGTGATCGGCACAGCGATCCTTGTCCAGATTCACGGCTTGTTTGTCCGGCGCCGCCATACCCTTGAGTTGGCGGGCTTAGTTTGCGCCAGCCTTTTTGTGCTCCTCCACTGCAGCGTTGAGTACAGCCTCCAGGAGCCCGCCTTTGCCTTGTTCTGGGCTGTACTGCTCGGGATTGCGACGGCGCTGGCGGGCAACTCGGCCACTAAAGCGGTGCCACCAAAGCAGCACAAAGGGCGAGCCATACCGGCTTAAGCGGGTGCCTTTAAACCCTGATGGGCTCCCGTTCCCCTTCAAAATATTGAACAACACAAAGCTTAAAACAAAAGAACCGGACAGTGGCCTGCCCGGCTCTTTAGCGTTTCTGTAGCTTTGGACAAATCAGAGGACTAGCTATTATAATACTGGCTATAGCTGCTGTAATAGTAGCTCTGATCGCCGTAACCCGTTTTCGCTTGCTCTCGCATATCCACTTGCGACAAGGCCACGCCCGCAACCTTGGCCCCGGCACTCTCGAGCAAATCAAGCGCATTCTGAGTGGCCTTGCGGGGCGTCTTACGCCAACGGGTGAGCATCGCCACCACATCCGCTTTTGCGGCCAGAACCCTCGTCTCCGCAACGGGCAGAACGGGAGCCGTATCGAGGATCACCAAATCAAAGCGTTCGCGCAGTTCACCGAGCAATCGATCAAACGCGGCACTGCTAAACACATTGCCTGGGATATGTTCGCGGGTCTTTATCAGTAACAGGCTCGCCCCTGTAGCCGGATCCGTCATCAGCGCGTCATCCAGCGTCACAGTCCCGGCCAGCACCTCCAGCAGACCGTTCGTCACGGTCAAGCCTAAGCGCTCCGCCAAGGCGCAACGACGTAAATCACAGTCAATCAGGAGGACCTTTTGACCGCTGAGCGCCTGGGTGCGGGCAAGACAGATGGCGGTCGTGGACTTGCCTTCCCCCGGTAAGGTCGAGGTCACGGCAATGACCTTAACCGCCTCGCCAATGCGGGAAAACACCAGCGAGGTATAAAGGTTTCGCAAGGCCTCCGAAAAGGCAGACAACGGTTTTTCCACAACCGCCGCAATTGGCGACAGGTCAGCAGAAGACTTGTCCAGAACACTGGTGTGGACCGGGATACTGGCCAAGCTGGGTTTCGCAAAGTGCGTGGCAATGTCATCGGCCGTGCTAATGCCCGTGTCCATCAAGTGACGAACAACAACCGTGCCGGACGCCGCCCCAAGTCCCGCGATCAAGGCAACCGCCAACATGATCGCCACCCTAGGCTCGCTCGGTCGGGTCGGAATCTTGGCTTTTGAGACGACCCGCGCATCGGATTGCTCAATCCCTTCTTGCGCGTTTGTCTGTTTAAAGCGGTTGAGGAAGGACTCATAGAGGGCCCGCTCGGCTTCCGCATCGCGCTCCAGCTCGTTCAGACGCACAAGCGCCCGGTTATTCCCGACCAAGGTCCCGCGCGCCTGTCCAACACTTGAAATGAGCGATCCGGTCCGCTGACGCTGAACTTGGGCTTGGGCCTCAAGGTTGGAGACGATCCGCTTGATTTCAGACTGGATCTGATTGTCGTAGTCCGTCAATTGGCGCTTGGCATTGACGATCTCCGGATGCAAAGGGCCATAACGGCCCTCAAGATCCGCCACCCGGCGACTCACTTCAGCTCTTTGGCTACGCAATTGCTGGATCACTTGCGAGCCCAGCGCTTCGCCCACGTCATCCCCCGTCGAGCCTCGCGCCAATTGTTGACGAGCGGTCGCCAAGCGGGCTTCACTTTCCGCTTGCTGCACCTTCACCAGGGCGAGCTGCTGATTAAGGTTAGAGATTTCCTGCTCCGTCAGGGTGGCCCCACTGGCGCTGAGCAAGTTGTTGGCAATCTTATACTGCTGAACCGCCGCTTCGGCAGCCAGCACACGGCCACGCAATTCGGTCAACCGCTCGCTCAGCCAGCTATTGGCTTGGCGGGTTGCATCAAACTTGGCTTCAAGCTGCTCAAGCAGGTAAAGCTCGGCAAAGGTATTGGCAATCTGCGCCGCGCGTCCCGCATCCTTGTGCTTGTAGGAAATGCGGATCAAGTAGGTCAGTCCCGTCCGCGAAACGGCAAGGCGACCAATGACATTGTCAACCACGCGTTCGGACTGCAGCTGCCTTTCGCGCTCAGAGACTTTACCGGTCGCCGCCGCATTACCGCCCAGCAAAGCCGAAAGCCCTTCGGGCTTGCGAACCGCAGGGTTAAACTCAGGATCCTTTTCCAGATTGAGCTTTTTCACCACACGCTGAGCCAAGCTACGCGAGCGCAGGACCTCGACTTGGGTATCCACAGCGGCTGTATCCGAGGGGAGGCCCGATAGGACATCTTCAACAGGGGAGGCTTGGAGCTTTCGCTGGTCCAACATGACATCCGCATGCGCCGTGTAGATCGGCGTGGCCGTAATCGTCGGCACGGCCACCAAGGCGAAAACGACAACGGCCACCAAGGCGAATAAGCGCATATTGCGCCGAAATGTTGCCAGCAAGGCGTTGAGATCAACCACATCCCGAAGATGCGCAACGGCCCCGTTAAGGGCCGATGGATCGGCTTCATTGCGCATAGAAAAAGACCTTAAATGAATGATCGGGGCCCGCACAGCAGGCCCCGACTAAAATCAGTATTGTAGCACCAGGGTCGCAATCACGTTGTTGACCTTAAACGCCGAGATCTTATCGCGTCCCGAGGAGTCGAGGTCATAGGTCTTGGCCCGGACATCCAAGGCCACGTTACGGTTAAAGCTGTAACGACCGCCCAATTCCAGCATTTGACGGGTGTCATCGCGCTGGCGCCCCTTGTAGTCGTCCTTGATACGGTCAGCCCGCGCCCCAATCACGAAGTTACGGAGTAACTCGTGATCCACCGCAAGACCCAAAGCCGTGCTGACAAAGCCTGAGGCCGTCGCTTCAGGCGTTTCCTCCACGGAACGACGACCGCTGAATGTTACCGTCGTCAGCTCAGAGGGGAACCACTCGACCTTGGCCTTAAATGAGGTCGAAGAGGTGTTGCGGAAATTTTTGTAATCCCGCTTGACCTGGCCGACTTGGATTTCGCCGCGGCTGATGGTCGACAGTTCGTAATTCACACCGACGGCCACATCCGTCCCCTTGGAGTCCTTTAACAAGGCCCCTCGTGAAGCCCGATCGTAACTGCGGTCGTCTCCTTCAACAACCACATAAACCGCCGTAGCTGGGCTGACCGCATAGTCGGCGCGCAGCGCAACTTGGCTAACCTTGTAGTCCCGGAAGGACTGATCCAGCAGGCCGCCGCCAATACGGGGCACCGTATCAAAGGCCTGATCACGGAAATCGTATCCCGCAGACAGGCGAAGACGGTTGAACTCATGGGACAGAGACAGATTGGCCGTGCGGGAGTCGATTTGCACCGGCTTTGCTGCAGCGCCATTGGCCGTCGGCTCCGTGCGCGGCTCTGTCGATTTTGCGCTCCCGAGACTACCGGTAAGCTGCGTACCCGGAGTCAAATCAAGACGGCCCGATGTGCTTATACGCCAATCGGTTGTGTCTTCGCGTTTATTGTCATTATGCTTGGACGCGCTCAGTCCCGCATCCAGCGACAAGGCATGACGCGACCAATCTGAACGCACCGTCACACTTGGACTGGCGCGCAAAATCGTATCGCTCTTACGGTTCGTCGATGCGGCAAACACATTCGATGTGCGATCGAGTGACGTTTCCAACTTAGGAAACACAAGGAACGTCCCAACTCGCCCACCCAACGGTTGCAAGTCTTCAGATTTACGCGCGGATACAGCCGTATTGCGATCCCGCTTGAAGCCAAATTCCGACTCCGAGCGATAGTTTCCGTCCTGCGCCAAAGCCGGACCCGCAATCGTCATAACGGCACTGAGTATGCCCAAGGTAAGTTTCATAATGACCCCTCAAATTTCAAAGATAGCCCCCCCTCGAAGGGGGGGCTCATGTCAATCAATCGATTAGCCCACGCGATACCCAGTGCCCGGAGGCGG
>DAITMY010000025.1:0-14563 GCA_036834925.1 Asticcacaulis sp. | reverse complement strand
GAAGCCGTCCGTCCCACCTGATCCTAACCCAAGTTTCACAAACAAGGTGCTGAGCAAAGCGAAGCGGAGGGGGATCGCGCAGCGGGTTCGTCTGCAATCCATCCGTCACCCTCGGACTTGATCCGAGGGTCAGTCGCCGCGTCACTAAGAGGGATCCTCGGATCAAGTCCGAGGATGACGGAGAATATGTACAGAGACGTTCATTAAAACAAAGCGTTACCCCCCTCCCCATCGTCAGCGATAGGGAGGAGAATCAAGCGCTTAATCAGATATGCAGAACCCGTTGCCAGGCGTCGAGCGAGGCTTCGTGGATGGCTTCGCTCATGGTCGGGTGCGGGAACACCGTCGCATGCAGCTCTTCTTCGGTGGCTTCCATGGTCATGGCGATGACGAACGAGTGGATCATCTCGGTGACATCGGCCCCGATCAGGTGCGCCCCCAGCAAGGCTCCGGTCTTGGCGTCGAACAGGAGCTTGACGAAGCCTTCGGTTTCGCCCGCCGCCACGGCCTTGCCATTGACGCGGAAGGGGAAACGGCCAATGCGCACGTCGCGCTTTTGCTCCTTGGCGGCTTGCTCGGTCAGGCCGACACTGGCCACCTGGGGCTGGGCATAGGTACAGCCGGGGATCGGGCTGACTGCGGCCGGGCTCTTGACGCCTGCAATATGCTCCACCGTATGAATGGCTTCGTGCGAGGCCTTGTGGGCCAGCCAGGGCGGCCCGGCACAGTCGCCGATGGCATAGAGGCCCGCGACATTGGTCTTGCCGTGGCTGTCGTTGACAATATGGCCCCGGTCCATTGTGACCCCGAGGGCTTCGAGACCGATGCCATCGGTATTGGCGACAATACCGACCGCCGAAATACAGACCTCAGCCGTGAGGGTTTCGGCCTTGCCGCCGACCTCAATCGCCACCGAGACGTCCTTGTCGGTGCTGGACACCTTCGTGACCTTAGCCCCGATGCGGAACTGGATGCCGCGCTTTTGGAACGCCTTTTGCGCCGTGGCCGAGACTTCGAGGTCTTCGACGGGCATGATACGGTCCATGGCCTCGATCACCGTCACCTCGGCCCCGAGGGCGCGATAGAAGCTGGCGAATTCGATACCAATGGCCCCAGAGCCAACGACGATCATAGACTTGGGCATGAAGGCTGGAACCAGCGCTTCACGATAGGCCCAGATGCGCTTGCCGTCGGCCGCAAGACCGATGGCCGGGATCGACCGGGCGCGCGCGCCCACGGCGAGAATCACGTGCTTAGCCTTAATCGTCTGGCTGCCCCCAGCCTTGAGATCGACGATCACGGTGGGGGCCGGGCTGCCCTTTTCGAGCCGGGCTGCGCCTTCGATCACGGTGATCTTGTGCTTTTTCATCAAATAGCCGACGCCGCCGTTCATCTGTTTGGCGACGCCACGCGAGCGAGCCACCACCTTTTGCAGATCCACGGCCGGTTTGACCGGCTCCAGGCCATAGTCCTCAAGGTGCGAGAGCTTTTCATAGACCTCGCCGGACTTGAGCAGCGCCTTGGTGGGGATACAGCCCCAGTTGAGGCAGATCCCGCCCAGGGCTTCGCGCTCGACGATGGCGGTTTTCAAACCAAGCTGGCTGGCACGGATGGCGGCGACATAGCCGCCCGGTCCCGAGCCGATGACCACAACATCAAAATCCATCGGAAACTCCTCAGGCCAGCATCGTGATGGGATCTTCGAGCAGGCCTTTGAAGACCTGCAAGAAGCGCGCACCCACGGCCCCGTCGACCACGCGGTGGTCACAGGTCAGGGTCACGCTCATGACCGTGCCTACAGCCAGTTGGCCGTTACGCACCACCGGACGCGGCTCGCCCGCGCCAACGCTGAGGATGCAACCCTGGGGCTCGTTGATGATCGAGGCAAACGACTTGATGCCGAACATGCCGAGGTTGGAGACCGAGAAGGTGCCGCCCTGGAACTCTTCGGGCTTCAGCTTGCGATCCCGCGCCCGCTGGGCCAGATCCTTCATCTCCTGAGCGATCTGGGCCAAGGACTTGGTTTCCGCCGCGCGGATGATCGGGGTGATCAGGCCACCGTCAATGGCCACGGCCACCGCCACATCGGCGTGGTGGTGCATGGCAATGCCCTCGGGCGTAAAGCTGGCGTTGGCTTCCGGCACTTGAGCCAGGGCATTGGCCACGGCCTTGATGACAAAGTCATTGACCGAAACCTTGATGCCTTTTTTCTCAAGGGCGGCATTGATCTTGGTGCGCGCCGCCAGCAGGCCGTCGATTTCGAGATCGAGGTTGAGCGGGAAATGCGGCACATCGCGGAAGCTGTCGGTCAGGCGGCGCGCAATGGTCTTGCGCATGCCATCGAGCGGCACGAGGTCGTAGCTGCCCGGACGGATGCCCATTTGCTCCAGGCTCTGGACCTTGCGCGGTTCGGCCGCGGCGGTCGATGCCGCAGCGCCGGCCTTGGCGGTGCCCGAGGCCTTGGCGGCCTCGACATCACGGCGCACGATCCGGCCATGGGGGCCGGTGCCGGTGATGCGGCTGAGGTCGAGACCCGCTTCAGCGGCCAGACGGCGCGCCAAGGGCGATGATAACACGCGGGTGCCGCCCTTAACCGGGGCAGCAGGCGCCGGAGCCGCCGGTGCTGCGGCTGCCACAGGGGCCGCTGCCGGAGCTGCAACCGCCGGAGCGGCATCGGCTTTGGCGGCTTTGGGCGCGGGGGCGACGCCATCACCCTTGAGGCGGGCAATCGGAGTATTGACCTTCACGGCCTGGGTGCCTTCGGGCACGAGGATTTCGGCGACTTCGCCCTCATCCACGGCCTCGACCTCCATGGTCGCCTTGTCGGTCTCGATCTCGGCGATCACCTGACCAGCGCTGACGGTATCCCCGGCCTTGATGTGCCACTTGGCCAGCACACCCTCTTCCATGGTCGGCGACAGGGCCGGCATCAGAATGTCTGTCATTCCCGGGCTCCTTAGCGATAGCAGACGGATTTAACCGCCTTGATGATGTCTTCGACCTGGGGCAGAGACAGGGCCTCAAGGTTCGCCGCATAGGGCATCGGGCAATCGGCCTGGTGCACGCGCATCGGCGGGGCGTCGAGATAGTCAAAGGCCTCGGCGACCACGCGGGCGGCGACTTCAGCCCCCACGCCCATGGGGCCCCAGCCTTCTTCGACGGTGACCAGACGATTGGTTTTTTTGACGCTGTTGATCACCGTCTCGGTGTCGAGCGGACGCAAGGTGCGCAGGTCGATGACCTCGACCGAGATCCCCTCTTCGGCCAGTTGCTCCGCCGCCTTG
This sequence comes from Asticcacaulis sp., assembly GCA_036834925.1. Classification (GTDB taxonomy): domain Bacteria; phylum Pseudomonadota; class Alphaproteobacteria; order Caulobacterales; family Caulobacteraceae; genus Asticcacaulis. Next base: position 11,279 of record DAITMY010000025.1, on the reverse strand, counting down.
AGCGACAGACCCACCATGCGCGAATGGGTGGTGATGGTCACATCCGTGCCTTCGCGGCGGATCTTGGCCTTGCCGATCGGCACGATCCAGTCCTCGACCTCGGGGATGTCGAACTCGACGCCGTACATCATCTCGTGTTCAAGGAACACGACCGGGTTCGGATCGCGGATCGCCGCTTTCAGCAGGCCCTTGGCATCGGCCGCATCATAGGGCGCTAAGACCTTGAGGCCCGGGATTTGGGCGTACCAAGCGGAATAGTCCTGGCTGTGCTGTGCCCCGACGCGGGCCGCCGCGCCGTTGGGGCCGCGGAACACGATCGGACAGCGGATCTGGCCGCCGGACATGTAGAGGGTCTTGGCCGCCGAGTTGATGATGTGGTCAATCGCCTGCATGGCGAAGTTGAAGGTCATGAACTCGACAATCGGCTTGAGGCCGGCCATGGCCGCCCCGGTGCCGATCCCGGCAAAGCCATATTCGGTGATCGGCGTATCGACGACGCGGCGCGGGCCGAATTCGTCGAGCAGACCGCGCGAGACCTTATAGGCCCCTTGGTATTGCGCGACTTCCTCACCCATCAGGAACACATCGCCATCGCGGCGCATTTCCTCGGCCATGGCATCGCGCAGAGCATCACGGACCGTAATCCGCACCATCGACGCGCCCGCCGGGATTTCCGGATCCGCAAACGACGAAGCGGCGGTCACAGCCGAGACCTGAGCGACTGAAGCCTGAGCCACTGAAGCCTGAGCCACTGGGGCCGCAGACACTTCGGCCTTAGGCGCAGGGGCCACGCCATCGCCCTTGAGGCGGGCAATCGGGGTATTGACCTTTACGCCTTGGGTGCCTTCAGCCACGAGGATTTCGGCAACTTCGCCTTCATCCACGGCCTCGACCTCCATGGTCGCCTTGTCGGTCTCGATCTCGGCGATCACCTGACCGGCGCTGACGGTGTCACCCACCTTGATCAGCCACTTGGTCAGATTGCCCTCTTCCATGGTCGGAGAGAGCGCGGGCATCAAAATCTCGGTCATGGAGCTTACGCCTCCAGATAGATGTCAGTCATCAGCTCGGACGGATCCGGCTCAGGACTGGTTTGAGCAAATTCGACGGCTTCGAGGACAATGGCCTTGATGTCGTTGTCGATGGCCTTGATCTCGTCTTCGGTGATTCCGGCCTGTTCCAGCATCGGTTTGATGTGGTCGATCGGATCCCGGTTTTTCTTGACGTCCTCAACCTCGTCTTTGGATCGGTACTTGGCCGGGTCGGACATCGAGTGACCGCGATAGCGGTAGGTCTTGAACTCAAGGATATAGGGCCCGTTACCCGAGCGGGCGTGTTCAGCCGCGCGCAGACCGGCTTCATAGACGGCGAACACGTCCATGCCATCCACAGCCTCACCCGGAATATTGAAGGCCGCACCCCGGGTATAGAATTCCGCCGAAGACGAAGCCCGGTCCACAGCGGTCCCCATGGCATACTGGTTGTTTTCAACCACGAACACGACCGGCAGCTTCCACAGCGAGGCCATGTTGAAGCTCTCATAGACTTGGCCTTGGTTGGCCGCGCCGTCGCCCATGTAGGCGTAGGAGACATTGCCGTTCTGGCGATAGGCATTGGCGAAGCCCAGACCGGCCCCTAGGCTGATTTGCGCCCCGACGATCCCGTGCCCACCAAAGAACCCGGCCTCGACCGAGAACATGTGCATCGAGCCGCCCTTGCCCTTGGATGAGCCACCACGACGCCCGGTCAGCTCGGCCATCACTTCGCGCGGGTCCATCCCGGCGGTCAGCATGTGGCCGTGGTCGCGATATCCGGTGATGATCTGATCACCCTTCTTCGCCGCTTCCTGCATCCCGACGGCGACGGCTTCCTGGCCGATATAGAGGTGGCAGAAGCCCCCGATCAGACCCATGCCGTAAAGCTGTCCGGCGCGTTCTTCAAAACGGCGGATCAGCAGCATCTCGCGGTAAAACTTGAGAAGCAGGTCCCTGGACACGTTGGGTTTCCCCACAGCCGACTCAGCGGCCTTGGCGCGCGCCATATTCTCCTCCCTGGACGAATAATCAGACAATCACTGGGAGGGCTTTAGCAGTGCCCGAAGGGAAAGCGAAGTCAGGAATTTGCAGAAGTTTTGTTTTCAAGGCGGATAACATATTCACCTTGTGCGGAAAAACCCAGCAGCACCCGGGCGCGCTCGTCCAACAGATCGCGAGACAGGTTGTCGTCGCGAAGGTAGGTCACGCGGGCATGTAGGTCGCGGCGTTCCGCCTGGACTGCGGCCAGCTCAGCCTTGCGCGCTTCAAGGGTTTTGGCGCGGGCTTCTTCGGTCAAAAGCCCCCGGTCGCCGGTCAAAGCCTGGACGACAAAATAGACAGAAAGAAGCGCCAGAACGATCGTGGGCACGTACGGACGGACCTTGGCAAATAACATCGAAGCGCCCTTTCTGGACGAAGATTTTCAGGATCAAAATGCCGCAATCATGCCTAACAAAAGGTTATCGCCGGGGCCCGCAGCGGGGATAAGCGCGGGCAACCGACATAAAAAACGGCGGCCCGAATCGTTCGGACCGCCGCCTTTAGATTTAACTTGGACAGGCTCTAATCGCCCCGTCCGGGATTACTCGCCGATGTAACGGATCACGCTATCGCTGGCGAACACGGCCATATCATCGAGCTCTGCTTCGATGCGCAGCAGCTGGTTGTATTTGGCCAGCCGGTCCGAACGGGCCAGCGAGCCGGTCTTGATCTGGCCGCAGTTGAAGGCCACCGACAGGTCGGCGATGGTCGAGTCTTCGGTCTCGCCCGAGCGGTGGCTCATGACGGTGGTATAGCCCGCGCGGTGGGCCATATCGACGGCGTCCATGGTCTCGGACAGGGTGCCGATCTGGTTCACCTTGATCAGGATCGAGTTGGCGAGGCCTTCGCCGATCCCGGCGGCCAGACGGTCCGGATTGGTCACGAACAGATCGTCGCCGACCAGCTGAACCTTGTCGCCCAGACGCTCGGTCAGCAGCGCCCAACCGTCGAAATCGTCCTCAGCACAGCCGTCTTCGACCGAGCAGATCGGGAACTTGTCGCACAGGTCAGCCAGATAATCGACCATACCCGCTTGGTCGAGCACCTTGCCCTCCCCTTCGAGGTGATACTTGCCATCCTTGAAGAACTCGGTCGACGCCACATCCAGCGCCAGCCAGAAGTCTTCGCCGACCTTGTAACCCGCCGCCTCGCCGGCAGCGACGATGAACTTCAGCGCCTCTTCCGCCGAGGCCAGGTTCGGGGCAAAGCCGCCTTCGTCGCCGACGTTGGTGTTGTGACCGGCGGCCTTGAGCGCCTTTTTCAGGTGGTGGAAGATTTCCACGCCCATGCGCAGGGATTCGGCAAAGGTTTCGGTCCCAGCCGGCACGATCATGAATTCTTGGATGTCGATCGGGTTGTCGGCGTGGGCCCCACCATTGATGATGTTCATCAGCGGCACAGGCAGCAGACGGGCCGACAGGCCACCGACGTACTTATAGAGCGGCAGGCCCGAAGCCGCCGCAGCGGCCTTGGCCACAGCCAGAGACACGCCGAGGATAGCGTTGGCCCCCAGGCGGCTCTTGTTCTCGGTGCCGTCGAGGTCGATCAGGATCTGGTCGATGCGGCGCTGATCGCGGGCATCCTGGCCCGACAGGGCGTCATAGATTTCGGTGTTGACGGCTTCCACGGCCTGGCGGACGCCCTTACCAAGGTAGCGGCTCTCATCGCCATCGCGCTTTTCAACGGCTTCGTGGGCGCCGGTCGAGGCCCCGGACGGCACAGCCGCCCGTCCGAACGACCCGTCTTCGAGGGTCACGTCGACTTCGATGGTCGGGTTACCCCGGCTGTCGAGAATTTCGCGGGCGGTAATGTCGATAATGTCGGTCATCGGAACCTCTGGGCTGAAAATCCGTACAGCCCTTACAGCAGCCCTGCGCATCCGCCTAGTCCGATCACGCCCTTATGTGTTCGCCGATGCCCAACAAAACACCACCCAAATAAAAACACCCGGGCAAACACAAAACACCCGCAGGCGGACCTGCGGGCGTTTGGTAACTCAGACTGTCGAAAGACTTAGTCTTCCTTTTGCACCAAAACCTGACGGCCCTTGTACATGCCGGTCTTCAGGTCGACGTGGTGCGGACGGCGCAGCTCGCCAGTGTCCTTGTCCTCGACAAAGCTGTTGGGGCCGAGCGCGTGATGCGACCGACGCATATTCCGCCGCGAAGGCGAGGTTTTCCGCTTAGGAACGGCCATGTCCGTCTCTCTCTATCGGGTCAAACGCCCGAGCGGTCAGAAACCGAAAGGGCGAAAACAGAAGGGGCGGCTCGCTCTGGACTAAAGTGCCAAAACAGGCCGCCTCTTGGAACCGGGGCTTATGCCCTAAACTTGAGTTCCGTTCAAGGGATATGTCAGGGGATAAGTCAGGATTTCTGTACCCCCCGCCTCTCATCCGGCCAAAACGGCTCAGACGAGGCGGCTTTGCTCCTTGGCTGCCGCCACGAAGCTGGCAAACAAGGGATGCGGTGCGAACGGACGGCTCTTGAGTTCCGGGTGATACTGGACCGCCACGAACCACGGATGGTCATCGCGCTCGACGATTTCCGGCAATTGGCCATCGGGCGACAAACCGGTGAATTTCAGGCCGGTGGCCTCGATCCGGTCCTTATAGGCGATGTTGACCTCGTAGCGGTGGCGGTGACGCTCTTCGATGGCCGTTGCGCCATAGATCTCGGCCACGCGCGAGCCCGGCTCCAGACGCGCCGCATAGGCTCCGAGGCGCATGGTGCCCCCAAGGTCGCTGTCCGACTGGCGGGTTTCTTTCTCATTGCCGCGCGACCATTCGGTCATCAGACCGACGATACAATCCGGCCCAGAGCCAAACTCAGAGGACGTGGCATTGGGGATCCCGGCGAGATTACGCGCCGCCTCAATCACGGCCATTTGCATGCCGTAACAGATGCCAAAGAACGGGATGTTGTTTTCCCGGGCAAAGCGCACCGCTGCGACCTTGCCCATAGCCCCGCGCTCACCAAAGCCGCCGGGCACCAGCACCGCGTGGACGCCTTCGAGGCGGTCCTGAACGATCTGGGGATCGCCTTCAAAGGTCTCTGATTCGACCCAGTCGATATTGACGCGCACATTGCTGGCGAGGCCGCCGTGATTGAGGGCCTCGATCAGTGACTTATAGGCGTCCTTGAGCACAGTGTATTTGCCGACCACGGCAATGGTCACTTCTCCGTCCGGATTGGCGCAGGTGTGAGCAATCCCCTGCCACAGGGACAAGTCAGGCTCGGGGGCATCGTGAATACCAAAGCAGCTCAGCACCTCGGCATCAAAGCCCTCGCGGTGATAATCGAGCGGCACGGCATAGATGCTCGGCGAATCAAGCGCCTGGATCACGGCCGATTCGCGCACATTACAGAACAGGCCGATCTTGCGACGTTCCTCAGGCGGGATCGGCTGTTCACAGCGACAAAGCAAGATATCCGGCTGGATGCCAATCGAGCGCAGTTCCTTGACCGAATGCTGGGTCGGCTTGGTCTTCATCTCCCCGGCGGTCTTGACGAACGGCAGCAGGGTCAGGTGGATGAAACAGACCTGTCCGCGTGGCAGCTCCTGGCCCAGTTGGCGTATGGCCTCAAAGAACGGCAGGCCTTCGATGTCCCCGACCGTGCCGCCGATTTCGACCAGCACGAAATCGACATCGCCCGGATCACTGAGGACGAATTTCTTGATCTCGTCGGTGACGTGCGGGATCACCTGGACCGTAGCGCCAAGGTAGTCGCCCCGGCGCTCTTTTTCGATGATGGTCTGATAGATCCGGCCCGTCGTGATGTTGTCATTGCGCGAGGCCGACACGCCGGTGAAGCGCTCATAGTGCCCCAGATCCAGATCGGTTTCCGCCCCGTCGTCGGTGACGAACACCTCGCCGTGCTGATAGGGGCTCATGGTCCCCGGATCGACGTTCAGATAAGGGTCCAGCTTGCGCAGACGGACCTTGTAGCCGCGCGCTTGAAGGAGCGCAGCGAGAGCAGCGGATGCGAGGCCTTTTCCCAAAGAGGAAACCACGCCGCCGGTGATGAAAACATAGCGGGCCATGGGCATTTACCCTATGCCCGATTCGCCTCGGGCACGTACAAAAGATTGAGACAGTCACAAAGATGTGGTCGAGCCCGCCCCGCGAGAGGAAGGCCCATGACCAGAAGTTTTATTGGGCCGGGGCCGGGGCCGGAGCGGGCTCTTCAGCCGGCTTAGCCGCTTCAGGCTTGGGGCTCGGTTCAGCTGCAGGCTTGGGGGCCGGCTTGGCAACCACCGGCGCTACGGGCTTAGCGGCCTGCGGAACCGGTTGCGTTGCAGGCTGAGCCGCCTGCGGGACCGGTTGGGGCAAGGCTTGCGGCAATTGCTGGGTCGGCAACGGCAGATTCGACAGGCTGTTCTGGGCCGGGGCCGGGGCCGTCTGCGGCTGTGCCGGCAAGGCTTGACCCGGTTGCGGCTGGGCCAGCTTAGACGGATCAATGGCATCGACGCCGACGCGGTCCACCACCGAGGTGCCCGCCGTCTTCATATTGCCGGCGATGGTCAGGGCAATACAGTTGACGAAGAACAGAAACGCCAGAACCGAGGTCACTCGGGTCAGCAGATTTCCAGCGCCCCGGGCAGACATAAAGCCCGAAGGACCACCCCCCATGCCCAGTGCGCCCCCTTCGGAGCGCTGGACCAGAATGATGCCAACCATGGCAACGCAGAGGATGATTTGAATCGTGAGCAGGACGCCGAAAAGCATGGTTATTCGTGTTCAGGCTGACGCGCTGTGCGCGGACAAGCGGCCCTCCTAGCACTGGACGGCCAAAGATGCCATAGGCCCCCGTAAAATCTGACCGGACTGACCAGACATTTACGGGGCCCCCTGACGGATTAGGGTTTCCTAGGCCGAAACCGAGGCTGTGGCAGCGTGAATAATGACCGAGAAGTCTGCGGCCTTCAGTGACGCCCCGCCGACAAGGGCGCCGCCGACATCTTCAAGCGCTAAAATCGCTGCGGCATTGCTCGGCTTGACTGAGCCGCCATAGAGCACCGGGATCGTCGTCCCGTGGCTGAAACGTTCCGCGAGTTGGCGGCGGATGGCGCCGTGCACTTCGGCAATCTGCTCCAGCGTCGGGGTCAGACCAGTGCCAATGGCCCAGACCGGCTCATAGGCCACGGCAAAGGCGCGACCGTCGAGCGCGTCCGGCAGGCTTTCGGCCACCTGACGGGCGATGATGGCCAAGGTGTCCCCGGCTTCACGCTGAGCCAGGGTTTCCCCGACACAGATCACCGGCTCAAGGCCTGCCCGTAGCGCGGCTTCGGCCTTAGCCGCGACCAAGGCATTGTCTTCGCCATGATCGGTGCGGCGCTCGGAATGGCCGACGATCACGAGCGTGGCCCCGGCATCGCGCAGCATCGGCGCGCTAATGTCGCCTGTGTGCGCCCCGCTATCATGAGGATGACAGTCCTGTCCGCCCACGGCGATCACGGACCCTTTGACGGCCTCAGCCATCGGATGAACCAAGGTGGCCGGGGGCATCACCGCTACCCGGACCGCCTGGGGTAAGGAGCCTGTAGACTCACGCAGCTGACGGATCTCGTCGAGCGCTGCCGTGAGGCCATGCATTTTCCAATTACCGGCTATTATTTTTGTCTTGAGCATAAAACCGGTTCTAATGAAACGATAATTGCCTGCCAAGCCCCGTTTCCAACGCCACAGAGGCTATGGCCGCTTGCCCGCCCCTGCCCTGTTCCTCTATAGCGAGTTTAACTGGTGCTTTGAATTCGCACCTTGCTGTCAGGACCGTTTCTATGATCAGTGCCCTTCGCGCGTTTTCAAAATCTTGGGTTGCCGCCGCACTGATGGGGCTGTTGATCCTCAGCTTTGCCGTCTTCGGCATCAACGATGCCTTCCGCACCACCCCGGCCAACGAGTTGGTGGACGCCGGATCGCGTAAGCTGGCCCCAGCCGAATATGTCCGGATCTTTGACAGCTATCTGAAAAGTCTGGAGCAACAGGCGGGCCGCCCGGTGACCCGTGAAGAGGCCGTGAAGGAAAACCTTCATATCCGCATCCTCAACGAACTCGCCTCGGAAAAGGCCTTTGCGGCTTTGCTAGAAAAGACCGGCATCCGCCCGTCGGACAAGCTGGTGGCCGACCAGATCAGCCAGCAGCCGCAGTTCTTCAATGCGATTACCGGGAAGTTCGACAAGGCGCGCTATGAGCAAGAGCTGGCGCAAAACCAGCTGCGCCCCAAGGAATTCGAAGCCTATCTGCATGACGAGCTGGCCTCGTCGCAGTTTGGCGATGGCATTGTCGCCGGGATGCGCGCGCCGCGCATCTATAGCGCCATGCAAGTAGCGTTTGGGATGGAAACCCGTGATGCTAGCGTGTTCGTGCTGACCCCGGCGGCGATTGCCCAACCGGCCATGCCGACGGATGCCCAGCTGAGCGCCTTCTACAAGGAAAACGAAGATCGCCTGCGCCGTCCGGAGTTCCGGGCCATTCAGCTGGTGCGTTTCACTGCGCAGGACATGATCAATTCCGTCAGCGTGAGCGATCAGGAAGCCTTGGAAGAGTTCAACTTCCGCAAAGACTCGCTGGTGGTGCCCGAGCGCCGCACCTTTGCGCAGATCCCGGTCAAGTCGGAACAGGACGCCCAAAAGGTCCGCACGGCCCTCGCCGGTGGCCAAAACGCCGAACAGGCCGCCAAACTGGTCGGCGCCAAGCCGATTGTTAGCCAAAACAGCGTCAAGAGCACTGTGCCTGACCGCGTTGTGGCCGATGCCGCCTTCGCCCTGCCGTCAGGCGGTGTGTCGGGGCTCGTTAAGGGTAAGCTGGGCTCATTTGTGATCCAGATCCTCTCAGTGACCCCGGGCCAGACCCCGGATTTTGAGAGCAGCAAGGCTGAAATCTTAGCCCGCCTGCGTGAAGAAAAGGCCAAGACCAAGGCCTATGAAGCCAGCGACGCCTTTGCCAAGGCCGTCGAGGGCGGTGATTCGCTCGTGGCGGCCGCGCAGAAACAAAAACTGCCGATCATCCCGCTACCGCCGGTCACAAAGGAAGGGGTCGCCGTCAATGGCCAGCCGCTCGGCCTGCCGCAACAGGTGCTGACAACTGCTTGGAGCCTCAATCAAGGCGACACCAGTGGCGTTGAAGACCTCGGTAACGGCGAATACTACGCCATCCGCATCGAGCGCGTCATTGCCAGCGCCCTGCCCAAGCTGGAGGATGTCCGCCCGGTCCTGACCCAAGCCTATATGCAACGCGAAGCGGGCCTCGCCCTCAGCCGCAAGGCCGATGAGCTGAACCTGCGCCTCAGTAAGGGCGAGTCTCTCGCCGCTGTGGCCGCTGCGGCAAAATCCCAGGTCCAGCCCCTGCGGGGGGTAGCCCGGGGCAGCCAGCAAGGCCTGCCTGAGCCGATGCTGGCCCAGATCTTTGGCACCAAGCCCAAAGAGTCCTTCTCGGTCCAGATCAATGAGTTTGCTTGGGCCATCGGCACGGTCGACAAGGTCACGCCAGTGTCGATCACCGATGGGGCGCGTCCGACCGAAGACCGTCGCCCGGAAGTGACCATGCAGATGTTCCGGGACATGGCCGACTCGGCGCGCAACAACGCCAAAGTGACGATCAAGCCGAAGATCAACGAGGCCGGTGCGCGTCTGGCCCTCGGTTTGCCCGCCGAAGACAAGCCCGCGGACAAAAAAGCTGAAGCCAAGAAGTAATGACCGTCGCGCCTGATGCAGAGTTCACCGCCGCCTATGCGGCGGGCACCCCCCGGATTGTCAGCCGTCGGCTGATCGATGACCTGGAAACCCCGGTTTCGGCCTATCTGAAACTGGGCTGGCGCAAGCCCTATGCGTTCCTGTTCGAATCCGTGTCCGAAGGCAAATGGCGCGACCGCTATTCGATCCTGACGCTCAAGCCGGATCTGGTGTGGCGCTGTTTTGGTGAGACCGCCGAAATCGCGCGCGGCGACGGGGTCAAGACCGGCCGCTTCGTGCAGGAAAGCCTGCCGACGCTCGAGTCGCTGCGGGCGCTGATCGCCTCATGCCGCCTCGACGTTCCGGCGGACCTGCCGCCGATGATCGGCGGTCTGTTCGGGGTGTTTGGCTATGACATGGTGCGGCTGATGGAGCCGCTGGGTGAGGCCAATCCCGATCCGCTGGAATTGCCGGACTCGATTCTGGTGCGTCCGTCGGTGATCGCGGTGTTCGACTCAATCGCCCAAGAGATCCTGCTCTGTGCGCCGGTCTGGCCGGAGGCGGCCGTCCGTGCTGAGGACGCCTTTGCCGCCGCCCAGGCGCGCCTCGATCAGGTTGAGCGCGACCTCAAGGCCCCGTTGGATGTCCAGCCCCCGCGCAAGGCCCGCGATCAGGCGCCCTTAACCTCGCACTGGACCCAGGACCAGTTCTGTGAGGCGGTGGAAAAGGCCAAGGCCTATATCGCCACCGGCGACGTGTTTCAGGTGGTGCCCAGTCAGCGGTTCGAAGCGCCGTTTGACCTCGATCCCTTCAGCTTCTATCGCGCGCTTCGGCGTCAAAACCCCTCGCCGTTCCTGTTCTATCTGGATTTCGGCGGCTTCCAGATGGCTGGGTCCAGTCCGGAAATCCTGTTGCGTATCCGCGACGGCAAGATGACCCTGCGCCCGCTGGCTGGAACTCGTAAGCGCGGGGCCACGCCCGAAGAGGACAAGGCCCTTGAGGCCGAGCTGCTGGCCGATCCCAAGGAACGGGCCGAGCATCTGATGCTGATCGACCTCGGCCGCAACGATGTCACCCGCGTGGCCAAGCCGGGCAGCGTGCGCGTGACTGAGCAATTCGTGGTCGAACGCTACAGCCAGGTGATGCACATCGTCTCCAACGTCGAGGGCGAAGCGCCGGACGATGTGGATCCGATCGAGGCCTTGTTGTCCGCCCTGCCCGCCGGAACACTCTCGGGCGCGCCCAAGGTGCGGGCCATGCAGATCATCGACGAGCTGGAACCCTATAAGCGCGGCGTGGCCTATGCCGGGGGGGTGGGCTATGTCACGGCGGCCCAGACGCTGGATGTCTGTATCGTCCTGCGCACCGCCCTGTTCAAGGATGGCAAGATCCACGTCCAGTCGGGCGCGGGCGTCGTCGCCGACAGCGATCCAGTCAGCGAATACGAGGAAACGCGCCACAAGGCCCGCGCCCTGGAACGCGCCGCTGCCGACGCCTGGAAGTTTGCGTAAGGGGCACTTTCCCTTACTGCAT
>DAITMY010000024.1:0-14665 GCA_036834925.1 Asticcacaulis sp. | reverse complement strand
CGCGGGGTGGAGCAGCCCGGTAGCTCGTCAGGCTCATAACCTGAAGGTCGTCAGTTCAAATCTGGCCCCCGCAACCATCTCCTACACACAAATGGCCCTCTCGTGGGGCCTTTTGTGTGTCTGGGGTGCTGAGCTCACCAAAACCGTCTCTGGCCACCGAGCGGTAGCGCGAGGAAACCCTTCTGGCTAGTCGTAGCGAAAATAGGTTGCAAAAGCCTCATCTATCCCACTTCAAAACGTGTAAATGGGCAAGATTTACAAGGACATTATTGATTGTCGGCCATATCTAGATAAATTGGCTTAGTGTATGCGGCTGGTTTAAGATGTTTTTGGCAGTCAAAACTTGGCCAGCTAATAAATAATATACTTTATATGGAGCTATGGTCCTTAGAATGTATATGGATAAAATCCACGACTGGATTTGGCATTATCAGGCAATTGTGCATTCTGTTATCTGAGGTGATTTGTGACCAGTCTTTCAATTATCCTAAACGTACATAACGAAATTCAATATATAAATAGAACATTACAATCTTTAAATAGAGCTATTGAAGCATTCCTTAAGAAATATACATCAATCGAATTAATTTTAGTGGCTGACAATGCTTGTGATGATTTTATTGAATTTATTGAAATTTCACTTAAAAACTATGTTATTGATTATCTTGTACTTAAAGTTGAAAACGGGTCTTTGGGATTAAGCCGACAGGATGGTTTGAGCGCAGCACGATTTAAGTATGTCACATTTTGTGACGCTGATGACTTATGTAGTGACAATATATTTTTAAAGTCAATCGATTTATTGGAAAATAGTTCTGCAACCATAGTGATTCCAGAGTATATTGTAGGGTTTGGGTCAAGAAACTATTTATATAAATGCCACTCATCTGATTATATTAATCCATTAGTGAATTTTTACTATCATCCATATGTTTCTAGATTAATAATCAATCGTAATGATGCGCTTAAGATAAGTTTTCGTGACCATGGACCTTCGACAGGTTTCTCATATGAGGACTGGGATTTTAATACTCGTGCTATACACATGGGCTATAAAATAGTACCCGCACCAGATACTACGCTTTTTTATCGCCAACGTCGTAATAGTCTATTACAGTTGTCTCATGGCGGGGAAGTTAAGATAATTAGAAGCAGTGATTATCATAAGCCGCAAAATTTTACACATTTGAATGAAAATTATACCTCAATCTCAAATGTATTGATAGATAAAATTAATTATGAAAATATAAGCGCAGAAATTTCAATACTAAATAAAATTGATCCAGAATTATGTGTAGACATACAAAATTTGCCTGTTTCGCATAATACGTCATATTCAATCGCGGAGGGACTGGCATACTATCGTGCCTGCAAAGCAATTACTAAAGAAAAATATTCAGATATAGTGTTATTGCCGTACATGGAAAAAGGCGGTGCAGAAAAATACATTTATAACGTGCTTCGAGGAATAAAGTTAATAAACCCAAATGCAAACTTCCTATTGATACTAGGCGAAGATCTTGGGCGGATTGAGTGGTTGGATAAGCTACCTGCAGATTGTGATGTCGTAAATCTTTCCGATATAACTAAGGGGCGTGTAGACTTACTACAAGTTATTGCATTTAGAATTATCCAAAATTTATTGCCTCCTGACTCAAGAATACACATTAAAAGTTCAAATTTTACACACAACTTTGTATCTAAGTACTGTAAATATCTGTCTGAATATAAACTTTACCTTTATCGATTTTGTGACGATGCGGAAATTTTGAATGCTAGTTATTTATTTTCAGGGTATCACTTTGAATTTGTATCTAATTATGAGCCATATATATACAAGTATATAACAGATTCACAGTACATGGCTAATCTTGATATTAGTCGTTTAGGCTATAGAGGAAAAAAGTGGGGCGTATTATATAATTTATGTGTTGCAAATGATCTGGTAACATATAGTAAATATAGTTTTAAAATTCTTTGGGCTTCGCGTATATGCTTCCAAAAGAGACCTGACCTAATCAGAGACATAGTTATTAGACTTGGGCAGTTAGGGTTGCAAATTGAAGTGCATGTTTACGGAAATATAGATGATCGTGTTGACCTTAATTCTGTAGTCAATCATAGATCAATAAAATATATGGGTGCATTCAACGGCATATCAAGTATAGATGTGAGTCAGTATGATTTGTATCTTTATACATCGTTGTTTGATGGAATTCCGAATACAATACTCGAGGCTATGTCATTTGGTATGACAGTCATTGCCCCAAACATAGGCGGAATTTCAGAAGTAATTCTGGATGGTAAAACTGGGTTGCTGGTTGAAATGCAGTCTGATAACGCGCAAGATGCATATCTGTACGCCTCAAAGATACACAATTACTATAGTGGCAATTATAGTAATGATATTGGTTTAAATGGGCGCAATTTAGTTATTAGGCAGCATGGGCCCCATGCATTTCTAGAAACTATTTCAGAACTATTTGAAATGGATCGTGGCATAAATCATATGCACGAAAATTTTGACATTGATGCCGTTGCGAATGCGAACAAAGATAAAATGTTAAAGATTGCAGCTGATATTGCATTGCTTCAGACTGCGCACGAAAAAATTTCTCCCCTCTCATCGTTTTCGCCGACTGCCATTGGCATGAGCCAACATGAAGCCGTACAATTGGAGCTTGAATTACTGAAATTAGAAGTAAAAAATTCGAAGGTGCTTAAACTCGCACGCCAATTGGCTAAGATAATGAATTATTATCATATTAAATCGATTGTCACAAAACTCTTGAACGTAAAACTTCACCTACGGGATGGGTAGTTATTTTGTTATCAACCCCTCTTCCTTCGCGACGATATAGGGGACGAGCATCTGGCCGGTGACGTTGGTCATGGTGCGGATCATGTCGACCACGCGGTCAACGGCGGCCAGCAGGCCAATGCCTTCGAGTGGCAGGCCGGCCGCGCCGAGGGTTAGGCTCAACATGACAATGGCCGTTCCCGGCACGCCCGCAGTGGCCAGGGTCCCGAGCACGGCGGTAAAGGCGATGATGCCGTAATGGCCGATGTCGAGCGGAATGCCGTAGAAGCGGGCAATGAAGATCGCGGCGATGGCCGGGAAGATGGCGCCGCACGCATCCATCTTCATATTGGCGCCCAGCGGCACGGCAAAGCCGGCATAGCTGCGGTCGACCCCCAGCTTATCGGTGACGACACTGAGGCTGACCGGCACGGTGGCCATGCTCGATGAGGTGGCAAAGGCGGTCTGCTGGGCGGTAAAGGCGCTGCCGAAAAAGCGGCGGACGCTCAGGCCATGCATCTTCAGAAGCCCGCCATAGACCACAACGATGTGGATCGCACAGGCGGCGGCAATCGCGAGGATAAAGTTCCCGAGCGGGAGTAGGGCGGCCAGCCCCTGTTCACCGACAACCCCGGCGATCAGGGCAAACACCCCGATCGGGGTCAAGCGGATGATCCAGCGCGTCATGGCAAAGATCACCGCCGCCCCATCTTCGAGCACGGCCCGCAGCTTTTCTGCCCGCTCGCCCAGCGCCATTAGCGCAGCCCCGACAAGGGCCGAAATCACCAGCACCTGCAACACCTTGCCTTCCGTAAAGGCGGCGAAGATGTTGGAGGGCGCGAGATTGGTCAGCACCTCGGTCACGGTCGGAATCTCGCGCGCTTTGACCGGTTCGGCGACAAGGCCCGCCACATCAAACCAGGGCGCAAAGCCGAGACCAACCCCAAGACCAACGGCCACGGCGAGCATCGAGGTGAAGATGAACCACATCAGGGTCTTGGCCCCGAGGCGCAGGGCCTTGCCCGTCTGGCCAAGCCGCGACAGGCTGGTGGTCACGCTGAGGAACACCAGCGGCACGATCAACATCTTGATTAGATTGATATAGATGTCGCCGAGCCAGCCCAGAACCGGGGTCGCCTGGGGCCCCAAGCCAAGACCCGCCGCGACCCCGCCGATTAAGGCGATGACCACTTGGACCCACAGGGGCGGCCAATGGCTTTTTTTGGTAGCCGGAACAGCAGACATGGGCACGCCCCCTCAAAACCTGTCAGATCAAAGAACGTAACAGTTCCGGTGACAATGTCCGCATCAGATTTTTTAGAGCAGTGGCTTAGCCCTGCTGAACAGCGCGCGGTGGGGGGGATGACGTTGAGGCCTAGGATAAACCCGCTTTTCCCATGACCATGTCGCGCAGCGGCAATTTCGCCTTCAGTTTCACGCCCAACAGGGCCGTGCCACTGAGCTTTCTTTGAACATAAAGGATGTCGCTCGACGGGACCCGCCACGTCGATCGATCAAGCGCGAGCGTTTGGATATGCGACTTCAGGATCGGGACAAACGTGCGGTCGGAAAAGTTGATGCGTGGCTGATGAAAATGACGCAGCGTGACGCCGATCATGCTGCTGATTTCCGGCGCATAGCGCTCTGCCGTTTGCGCTGAAAAGATCCCCATGTCGATCAGGGCTGATTTTACGGCTTGGGTATCGCGGGCCAGCCCGCTTTGGATCAAGGCCCGATAGGCTTGAACGGTTTGCGCCTCAATTGGACGCGTAGCGCCGAAATCAAACAAGGCAATCTGACCGGTTTGGCGCACCCACTTATAGTTGGCAAAGTTCGGGTCCGTCTGCATGAAGCCTAGGTCGAACAGCTCCTTCAGGGCGAGGGAAAACAGGTTTTCCGTTACAGCATCCCGCGTGGACTGGGGTTCCTTGATGAGATGATCCAGGTCTTCGCCGGCAATGAAATCCATGGGCAAAATGCTGTCGCGCAATAAAGGCGCATAGACCGCCGGGACCAGATACTGGGGTTGATCGTGCAGAGCGGCCCGATAGCGCATCATCCAATCGGCTTCGCGTCGATAATCCGCCTCTTGATGCAATTGAACGCGCGCGTCTTCGGTCAACTCGCGCAGATTGCCTAAGGCATCAGCCAGACCAAAGGTCTTCAGGAGGCCGGATATATTAGCAATATCGGAATCAATGCTGTCCTTAACCCGGGGGAACTGGACCTTGATGGCCAAGGTCTGCCCGGATTTCAAGGTAGCCTTATGCACTTGGCCAATCGACGCCGCGGCGATCGGGATCGGGTCAAAAAACTGGAAATGATCTCGCCAGCGATCTCCCCAGGCGGCTCGCAAGGTCAGTTCGAGTTGCCTCTGGGGCATGATGTGAGCGGACTGTTGCAAGCGCGCCAAGGCTTGGCTGAACTCCGGTGGCAAGATATCGCCACTGTCCATCGATAAAAGCTGCCCGACCTTCATCGCGGCCCCGCGCATTTTCGCAAGTTGGTCCGCCATTTCGATGCCGGTATTGCCGCTGAAAACGACGCTACTGAAGGTGGGTCTCTGGCCACTGGCCAGCTGTCTGGCCCCCTCGCGTAACACCCCTTTGACCCCCGTTAGCGCGAGACCGCCGACCGCCAAGAGCCGCGCGCCCGGGTGTGTCGGCATTTTTGTCTGTTTGCTGGCCATCGGTGTGCTCTTGCCCCGCAGGATACACGGGGGGTCATGATGTCTACGCGCTGACTGGTCGCTTGGTTCTTGGAGCCGAGATCAAGGAAAACTGAACGGAGATCAGGATGCTTATGGCGGCATTGTCAGGCGCTCGCTTCCCGCCTAGTCTGACATAACGGGGATTTTCCGAGGGGCTGTAATTATGGGTGTTCTGCGTGTTGGCGTGACGGGTTGTCTCCGGGGGCTCTTTGGCTTGGTCTTGAGCTTTTTTGTTTTGGTGTCGGCCCCCGAAATGACTTTGGCCCAGCCCGCTCAGGCGCAGCCGCCCAAGGTCAAGACAGAGGCAGAGCGCGCCAAGGCCCGTGAGACGGTGTTGCTGGCGTATAATGCCAACCGCGCTTTAGGGTTCACAGAGCCGCTTTCCATCGGTAACAGCGCCAAGTTTGCCTACGATCAGCAGGTCTGGGATCTGGCGGATCAGTGGTCTCGGAATGCGTGCGAGGGCAATGACGCCCAGGGCTGTGCAGTGCTCGGCCTTGTGCTGGCCGAAGGCCGTGTGAGGGCACCGGATCCTAAGGCAGCAGAGGTGGCGCATCGAAAGGCGGCAGCACTCTATATCAATGCCTGTAACGCCCAGAGCGTATCTATCGGAGAGCGCTGTGTCAGCGCCGGAGATTTTTTTCAAGTCATCGCCGTCCCCGCTGTCAAAGATCCGGCAAAAGCGCGGTCAGCCTATCAGCGCGCAAAAGAGGCCTACATCAAGTCGTGCGAAACGGGGGCTTATGATTGTTTTAAGGCGGGTCTTCTAACGGCTGGGTCCTATACAGGGCAATCGGATCCTGTGAAGGCGCTCGCGCTTTACCGGAGAGGGTGTGACGCTAAAAGTGAGCGTTCAGATCAGGAGGCCAGCTGTGACAGACTCATCAATTTACTGGTCTATGGTGGTGCCGAGGTCCAGAATACCCAAGAGGCCCGCGAGCGGATCGCGAAGAATCAATGCTCAGTATCGAAACTTTATCCGCCCGCAGATAAGGCCAAAAGCCTGCGAGGCGATAAGCTCTATTGCGCCATCTTAGCTGATCTTTTGTTTGATGGTTTGGGCGGTCCCGCTGACCCTAAAAAGGCAGAGCAATTGATGCGTATGTCTTGCGCGCTTGGACAGGATTCGGCGTGTAAGGTCTTGGAAACCCGAAACCTCGGCCGCGATGATTACAAGGCCGCTGTAGCTTTGCGAGACCTGGGTTTTACTTATCAAGCCAGAGACCTGTTTGAAACCCGGTGCACGGCTCAAGATGGTCTCGCGTGTAACGAGGCCGGCCGCTTAACTATTAATGATCAACCGGAAAAGGGACGTCGCTTCTATGCGCGTTCCTGCACACTCGGTAATGCGGTTGGCTGTTATAACTCTGGCGTACAGCTGCGGCGGTTGGGCGGGGCGGACAATTTGGTGGCTGCACGGGCGGCTTTCCAAAAAGCCTGTGAGGCTAAGGATGCGCCGGCCTGCTGGCTCTATGGTGTTATGCTAGCCGCCGGGGAGGGCGGGCCCAAAGATCAAGTCGAGGCCAACCGCGTCTATACGTTTGCTTGTGACAATCGCAATGCCGCCGCATGCAACAATCTGGGCAATATTTACAAAAATGGTCTGGATGTTGCCGTTGATCTTGTAAAAGCGCGCGCGCTCTTTGAGAAGGCATGTGAGTTAGGCGACGGAAATGGCTGTAATAATGGCGGCATTACCTTTGCTAAAGGCGAGGGCGGGGCAGTCGATGATACAAAGGCTCGGTCCCTGTATCAAAAGGCCTGCGACAAGAATATAGGGGCGGGCTGTAATAACCTAGGCGTGCTGCTCCGGGACGGTCGTGGCGGACCTGTTGACCATGTTGCCGCACGCAAGCAATTTGAAAGGTCGTGCAATCTAGGCTTTTCTTGCAATTCTTATAGTGACTCTCTGCTTTCGAGCCTTGGCGGCCCAATTGACAGAAATAAAGCCATACAAATGCGGATTTATTCTTGTCTGCAGCTGAAAAATAGTGAGGCCTGCCAATGGATAAAAGAGGGCGGACACAGCGATCCGATATATGAAGGCACGCTGCTCACCAATCAGAAAAAGTATGATCAGGCCCTACCGTTATTCCAAACCGCCTGCAATCAAGGCAAGGCTGAGGGCTGTCGGGGCCTGGGCGTCGTCCAATATGCACTATCGAAACCAACAGACGGTCAAGCCAGCCTCACGAAGGCCTGCAATATGAGCGACGCCATTGGCTGCTCACTCTTGGCCGACATGACGCCCGCCAGCCCAGAGGCGAAGCTACAAGAGAAACTTAAGCTCAAACAACGCGCCTGTACGCTTGGGAATGCGGATGCCTGTACGTGGGTGAAAAATTTTGAAGAGCGATATGAGGACGACTATTGGTGATCCGCGCTGATCTCCAATCGCTCAAGCAAAGCTTCTGCCGCTTTGCGGACGGCGGCGGCACGTGGGTCGGGTGACAGGCCGCGCACATCGCGTTGCAGGCCCTGGGTCCAGATCGAAACAAGGGCGGCATCCGCCGAGGTGAGGGGCCGCTCAGGCGTGCCAAGTCGCGACAGGCTGTGGATCGTGGTCTGGCCCCGGGTGTAGCGAATGTGGGCGCCGAGGCGCGCCAAGGCCGGGTCACGGGCCGCCGCAGACAACAGATCTTCCATGGCCAGTATGCCGGGGGCTTGGTTGGGGTCGGTGGAAAAGCGCACGAGCCCTTCGACAAAACGGGTTCGGGCGTCAGCGGGTGCGGGTGGCTGAACTGTTGAATTAACACCGGGCAGGTGAGGGCCGGCCAGATCAAGATAGATGCGGGCCCAGGCCGCTTGGAGCAGGTCTTCGCTGCTGCCCATGTGATAGGTCACGGCCCCGAGATTCAGACCTGCTGCCGCTGCCACCGCCCGGTGGGTCACGGCGGCGGCCCCCGCTTCGCCCACAAGACGCGCCGCCGCACGGGCGATCTGGTCGGGAACAGAGCCCGGAGTAAAGCCGATGGTCTGGACTCGGGTGGCGTCACGCAGCTGATCGCGCAGGGGGGCGGGGCCCGAGCGGCCCGTCTGTAGCAAGCGGACAAAATTGATGCAGGTTTCGGTCAGGGCGGCCTGATCCAAAATCGGCTCAGCCCGGATCCGGTGCAGCAGGGCCTCGCCATAAAAGAAGGGGCGGAGCAAATCGGACGCTTCCGGGATGCCCAGGCGATCGGCGGCCTTGGCCCAGAATGCGGTCCACAAGGCTTGCCATCGTGCGGCGACTGCCCCCAGGGCCTCGGACCGCCCCTCTGCCATCTGCACCTCGATCCACAGGGTGCACAGGACCGACTGGCTGCACCAGTGCTGAATGATTGCGGCCAGTACCGCGCCAAGCGTTGAATAGGAGGGGGCTGTGAGTGGCGGCAGGCCCGTTAAAAGGTCATCCAGAACCGGTTGAGCTTCGGTCAAGGCGCGTTCTTGCGTGGTGCATAACAACTGTTCGAAATTGCCAAAATAGTAGTTGATTTGCGAGGCTTGAGCGCTCGCCGCGCTGCTGAGTTTTCGCGCGCTGAGGGCGGGCCGTCCCTGAAGAGTCCAGGCGGTTGTTGTGGCGTCGACCAAACGATCGGCAACGCTGTCGCGCGCGGCGAGGTTCGGCGCATCTTGTAGAGACATAACGGGTCCCGCTGTCTTGTGGGGGCGAGACCCAGCCAACCGAGGCATTTACGCAACTCCTGACGCAACAACGAGCGGAGCGACTGTCTACATCGCAGGCGCGTATCTGCCCAGAGCTTTCATGCATAATAGCCAGAGCCATTGGGCATAATAAAAGGCACATGGAACCGACATATAAGTTTAATGCAAACGTTCAAAAAATCATAAACATACGTTCTAAAAGCGCCGCAACATTCGTTTGAAATGTGGGGGCACTATGTTCGGATTATCATCGCGTCACGTCTTGGCCCTGATGGCCGGGGCTTCGGCTTTCAGCCTTATGTCCACCGCTCATGCGCAAGTTCAGGGCGCGGCGGAAGCAACGCCGGAGGACACCGGCGTCCAGACGGTGACCGTCTTCTCACCGCAGCGGGACTCGCAAATTGCCGCCCTTAAGGAGCAGCGCAATGCCGACAACCTGATCAGCGTGATTGCGGCGGATACGGTCGGCCGCTTCCCGGACCAGAATTCGGCGGCCGCCTTGTCGCGGCTTCCGAGCGTGGCCGTGCAGCGTGACCAGGGTCAGGAGCGCTATATTCAGGTGCGCGGTGCGCCGAACCGCTGGACCAGCGTTTCGTTCGATGGGGTGCCGGTGATCGGGGTGGACGAGGGCGGGGCCGGTCGGGCGTTCCGCTTTGATGCTGTTCCGGCGGTGATCCTGAAATCGCTCGCCGTCAACAAGTCGCTGACCCCGGAGCTGCCGGCCGAAGCCGTCGTGGCCCAGATCGATCTGCGCACCTTCTCGCCGCTCGCCCGCAAGGGGACCGACGTACAGGGGGATTTCGGCCTCGGCACCATGGAGCTGGGCGGTAACCAGCAACAGACAGGCGCGCTCCGTGCCAGCTGGTCCAACGGCACCCTTGGGGTGCTGGCCGCCGTATCGCACTATCGCCGCTATCAGGTGACCGATAACCGCGAATTTGCCTATGACGCTCAAGGGGTACTGTCGAGCTTTGATGCCCGCAACTATCGCCTGATGCGCGAGAACAATGGCGCGGCGCTGGGCCTCGCTTGGCGGCCATCGGCAGATCACGATCTGTTCGCCAAGATCGTCTACAGCGCCTTTAATGACGATGAAGAGCGCAACCACTATACCTTCCAGCTCGCCAATGCCCTCAGCGGCACCCGGACCAGCGCGGGCGGGGAGCTTGTCGGGGTTCCGGTGCGATCAACCGCCCAGTTCGGCGAATATCGGACCACCAACACGCTTTATACTGTGGGCGGTGACCACAAGTTCGGCCAAGACTGGGATCTGAGCTGGCGCCTAAATGCCACCCATATGACCAACGATACTTACTTGCCGCTGCTGTTGCAGAACCAGCAGTTCAACCGGCTGAACCGGGTGTCGATGTCCTATAGCCTGCGCGATCCGAACTTCCCGATCGTGTCGTTGTTCCGCACGGTCAATGGTCCGGTTTCCGGCACGTTTGCTCGGGGCGAGGCCATGACCCGGCTCGATCAGGGCGCGTTTGATTTCAACATTGCCCTGCCGCTTGTATCGAAAATCCGCTCGGACAGCCGTACGGCCAAGATCGATCTGACCCGCACTTTTGATCAATGGACCTTCAAAACCGGCCTGATGCACGAAGATCGCGACATCACCGGCAGTGTGCTCAGCACCAGCAATACGGTGCTTCTGTCGGCGCTGTTGCCGCGCGTAGGCCGGGCCGATCTCAAGGCGTCCGACTATGTAGGCTTTAATGGCTGGGACACCGGCTTCCCGCTGGGTGTTTCGATCAATAATCTTGATAACCGCCGCCTGCGGACGGATATCGAAAGCGCACTTGGGGCATTACAATCGTCGGGTCTGTATAATCCCGCAAATGCCGTCAGCCCGGCCGATCGTTATGACATCAATGAAAAGCTGACCTCGGCCTATGGCCAGGCGCGTCAGACATTTGACAACGGCCAGATCGTGTTCGGCTTGCGCATCGAGCACATGGACCAGACCATAGCCGGGGCCACCCGCGTGGGCACGACTGTTACCCCGCTTGTGGTGAACAACACGACGACCGACCTGTTCCCGAGCGTCAATCTGAAGCTGGACCTTTCAGACAAGCTCGTCGTGCGGGCTTCGGCGCAGCGCGGCATTGCCCGGGCCTCTTTCGGGGCAATCCGGACCGGGGCCAGCATCAATGACACCTCGACCCCGGGCACAGTGACCGGGGGCAATCCGACGCTGAAGCCGGAATATACCTGGGGGACCGATGCCTCGGCGGAATATTATCTGTCGGCGGATAGCGTGGTGTCGGCCAGCGTCTTCTATCGCCTCGTCGACAACGTCCTCTATGACTCGAAAACCAAGGTCGGTAGCGCACTCTATAACAGCGGTGGGATCGACCGCAGCGGCTATGACTTTGTCTCGACGCTCAACGGTGGCAAGGGCAAGCTCTATGGCCTTGAGCTGAACTGGCAACAGACCTTCAAGACCCTGCCGTCGCCGTTTGATGGCCTTGGTGTGAGTGGGAACCTGGCGCTGCTCGACGGCTCGTTCGACACCAACGCCCGTAAGAATGTGCCGTTCCCCGGCACCTCCAAAGAAGTCGTCAATGCCGCGCTTTCTTATGAAAAATACGGCATCTCGGCCCGCTTAAGCTATCAGTGGCGCGGCGATTGGGCCGACACCCTGGGCGGCCTGGGCGTTGGATCGGGCGGCGATGAATATCGCAAGGCCTATGGCAATCTTGACCTGACCTTGCGTTACGCCCTCAACGACAACTTCACCCTCTATGCCGATGCCGCCAACCTGACGGACGAGACCTATATTGCCTATGACGGCATCAAGTCTCGTCCGACGGAAGTCGAGCAGATCGGCCGCCGCTTTATGGCCGGCCTGCGGTTTAACTTCTGATTGGAGCCTTAAACATGTCCTTCCTTAAATCCACCCGCGCCCTGGCGCTGATCACTGTCGCTATGCTGGCCCCTTTACCGGGGCTGGCGATGCCGGTGGGCGAGGCGTCCGCGGATGCGGTTGTCGCCCAGGCGCCTGTCCAGGCTGAAGCGCGGTCGCGATTAATTGCCATCGACGGCAGCAACAATTTCCGTGATATCGGCGGCTATCCGGCACTCGATGGCCAAACCGTCAAGTGGGGCGTGCTCTATCGTTCGGCGGAAATGAGCCACATTACGCCCAAGGGCTTTGGCCAGCTGCGTGCCCTGGGCATCAAGGCCAATATCGATTTCCGCTCCAAAGAAGAGCGGGAAAAAGAGCCCAATGCCTGGCCCGCCGATATGGGTGTGGTTGTCCATACGGTCGATTACAGCCTCGACCTCGCGGCTTTCCGGGGCCTGTTCGCCAATGGCGCCCCCACGGCGGACAGCGCGCGTCAGGTGATGACCGGCTTCTATACTCAGGTGCCGTTCCAGTTCGCCCCGCAATACAAGACCCTGATGCGCGAAGTGATCAACGGCCGTACCCCGCTGGTCTATAACTGTTCGGCTGGCAAGGACCGCACGGGTGTAGCCACGGCGCTGGTCCTACGGCTCCTCGGTGTGCCTTATGAGACGATCAAGGCCGATTATCTGTTGTCCAACCAGTACTATACCCCCAAGCCACCCAAGCCGGGTGTTGCCGAGGATCCCACCATGGCCTTTTTCCGCACGCTTCCGGCCGATGTGGTGGCGGTGCTGATGGGCGTCGAAGGCGGTTACCTGGATGCAGCCATGGCCGCCATCGATGCTCGCGAAGGCGGCTGGGACCGATACGTCCGCGAAGACCTAGGCCTCACAGAGGCTGATGTGGAAACCTTCAGAGCCAAGATGCTGACGCGCTGAGGCGTTGGCTCATATTGGCCCCAAAAAGCCGGCCCGTTGATCCCAGCGGGCCGGTTTTGCGTGGTGGATTGTTCGCAAATTATGATGTGTCTTACGCGCTGGCTATCCGTGCAACGGGTGGCAAGGAGTCACATTTATTTCCCATAACATATATTGGGCAAAATAAAGATACTCGACCTTTTAAAACAATATTGGCATATAAAGGTATGCAATTTTTAAAGCGCACTTACGATCTGACATCGGATTTCCACGGGACCGTGCCCAGTGAGCCCAAGCCGGAATTGAGCTATTCTAGCGGATTAAGCTGGGCGCTTTCAGGCATTTGCCGTTTTCACACGTCTGGTCCCGTTTTGGAGATTGAACTTATTGAGACGGAAACCCTCCGCCGTAGTGTCGTTTATCCGTCAAAAGATCCAGCCTTTCTTTCTCTGCCCTCGGGGCACTATACGATGTACTACCGACTTCCTTACGGCGGCCTAGATTCTGACGTCAGCATCAAAATTGAACAGCTTGGTCTGCTCGATAAACTGGGTGTCTATATAACCAAAGCCGCGTCCCTTGGCTTTGATATAAAGCGCTGGGCACAAGCGTTCCGTTCGTTCAAAAGCAGCAAAAACCGAGCCGTGGGTATAAATCTTAGCCCGCCCACCCCGGTGATAGACTGGAGTCACTTTCCAGAACTACCAGAACAAATTCCAGTTCCTGTGCCGCCTGAAACCGCTGTTTCCATTATTATACCCACCAAGACCCGTTATGACCTGTTGGAAAGCTGCCTTAAGTCTCTCGAAATGATTGAAGGTGTTTCCTACGAGATTATTATTATCGACAATGGGGCAACGCATCCTGAAATGCTCGCGCTCTTATCGCGCGCGAGTCTGAAACCCCATGTGCGTGTCTACAGGCATGACATTCCATTTAATTTTTCAAAACTCTGCAATCTTGGCGCAGCAGAGGCCGCCTACCCTATTTTACTCTTTCTCAATGACGACGTAGAAGCCCTAGATGGAACATGGCTCGCGGCGATGTGCGGCCATGTCCTACGTCCGGATGTTGGAGTCGTTGGCGCAAGACTACTTTACCCTTCTGGCGACCTTCAGCATGCCGGCATAGCAGTAAACATGGTTCCTGCCCCGGGGCATCCATGGCGGCATTCATCAGAAATCGTATGGCGTTCTCACCCCTATCTTAGCACTGCGCGAGAAGTCGATGCCGTAACAGGCGCCTGCTTGATGATAACCAAATCTTTCTTTGTCACGCTGGGTGGTTTCGATTTAGATCGCTTTGCCGTCACACTTAATGACGTGGATTTGTGCCTTAGAGCAAGTATTAAGGGAAAAATTAACATTTACGAACCCTGCGCAACACTTATCCACAAAGAACTTCAAACGCGAGTGAGTGATGATTCTAATATTGAATTGGTCCGCCACTCAATTGAAGTGATGCTATTCAACGATAAATTTAAAACCTCTTTGTATAAGTTTAAAACATTGCCACTTTTTCTAAAAAGGGACTCGGAATTAATTGAGCCAGTATAATTTTACTGCCTGTTTTGCTCAATAGTTATTGATCACAAAAGGATGCTAATCGTCAAATTGTCATAAAATAAAATCTGGCGTAGTTGAACTTTTAAGGCTAGAAGCTAAATCGTTTCCTGTTGTGACTAGCAACCTTGTTTGTGAGATCAATGATTAATAAAGCTATTATTGACCTATCTCGCG
>DAITMY010000023.1:0-14699 GCA_036834925.1 Asticcacaulis sp. | reverse complement strand
CCGTTGATGCCATAGAAGCGCGGATTGGTCATCCGGATCTCGTTCGATGTGGTCCGGCGCAGGAGCTCAAGCGAGTTAATCCAGGTCCGCGCCACGGCCCAGCCGACTAAGCTCGTCAGAATAACCAGAATGAGCAGCGGCAAAACGATCCGTAGTGACCGCACGCGTGCGGAACGTCGCCGCCAAGCCGCCGTCTGGACCGCCAGACGATGCAGGTCTAGCGTTCCTGAAGTTTGGGGCGTCCCGTCATGCGGCAAAGCGGTTGTCATCGGCCTGAGCGCTTTCAGCTGTGAGCAAAAATATCAGTGTCTTCCCAGCCTTCGAGATCGAGATGAGCTCGGATGGGGAGAAAATCAAAACAGGCTTGGGCCAAGGTGTCGCGGCCCTCGCGCACGAGAATGGTGTCAAGTTTGGCTTTTAGGGCATGAAGGTGAAGCACATCCGAAGCGGCATAGTCGATCTGCTCTTTGCTGAGGATATCCGCACCCCAGTCCGAGCTTTGTTGTGCCTTCGAGACTTCGACACCTAACAGTTCGCGGCACACATCTTTGAGCCCGTGACGGTCTGTATAGGTCCGCGCCAATTTCGAGGCGATCTTGGTGCAATAGACGGGCGCCGTCGTCACATCGAGATGAAGGGCAAACATGGCGATGTCAAACCGTCCAAAATGAAACAGCTTAAGCACATTGCGGTCCGCCAGCAGGCGCTTCAGGTTCGGCGCGTCGTAGTCCGGGCGAAGGAGGCGCACGACGTGAGCATTCCCGTCGCCTGCAGAGAGCTGAACAACGCACAGGTCATCGCGCCCATGACGCAGGCCCATGGTTTCCGAATCTATGGCAACGACGGAGCCGAGATCCAGCGAGTCGGGCAGGTCACCTTCATGGAGAAAAACAGTCACTGGGCCTCCGGCCGGGCTGGGTATCGTGCAGGGATACAATTTGGCTTCTTCGCTAATGCGCACCCGCGTCTGCGTCAATTGCTGTCTCGGGCTTGCGACCCTAGCACAGTCCATCTTATCCACACAGGCAGTGCAAATGAGGCACAGGTCTAGCTTTTATGCCACATCTGTGTAGCCTAAGCCGGAGTGGGGATTGCGCTTTTGTCAAGATGGCCTAAGACCCGCCTCAGTTTATCAGAATGCGGTTGATCGAGGTCTTCGCTTCATGCTGTCACAGCGGGCCAAATATGCGATCCGGGCGATGCAGGTCCTAGCGCGTCTTGATGCGGGGGTCACCCTTCAGGCGGGCGAATTATCAACCCAAATCAAGGCCCCTCTTCACTTTCTCGAAGGGATCCTGATGGAGCTGCGCCGTGAAGGCCTGCTTCAGTCTAAACGTGGCCGCTCTGGGGGATACTGTCTGGCGAAACCAGCTGATCTCATCTCCATGGCCGATCTGATCCGGCTGATGGACGGGCCCCTAGCCTTGGCCCCGTGCGCCAGTCGAACGGCCTATGAGCGCTGTTCGGATTGCCCCACCCCGGATGATTGCGAGCTGCGTCACATTCTTGTGGCCGCCCGTGACGCTATGGCGCGGGTCCTTGAGGACGCGACCTTGGGCGGTGGCGCTCCGGCCCCGTTGGGCGAGGCCCAAACTCAAAAAGACACTCAAGCCGCTTAATTGGGTGCGGTGAACATCTGTGCGCGCATGTTGCAGGCTTATTGAGTCCTGACCCTGTGTCATGGAATGGTTTTGAAGATCAAAAAGAGCGATAAAAAAGAAAAGCACCAAATCTCTGAGAGACTTGGTGCCCAGGAGAGGACTCGAACCTCCACGGCTATTAACCACTGGTACCTGAAACCAGCGCGTCTACCAATTCCGCCACCTGGGCATTCGGGGTGTGAACCTCGAAGGTCGCGACGTTTATGCGATCGCTCCGGGGGCGTCAATCAAAAAAATGCATTTTTTCATCCCGATTTCGGTCTGACGATTTGGCCCATGATTGCGAAGCGCATGGCCGTGCGGTAGTGACAAGGCACGACAGCTCAGGATGATTTGAAATGCGCGATCTGGTCACGGTATTTGGCGGTTCAGGCTTCGTTGGCACGCAAGTGGTGCGGGCCTTAGCGCGGCTGGGCTATCGGGTTCGCGTGGCCGTGCGCAAACCGTCCGTGGCTCAGGACGTCAAGCCGCTCGGCGATGTCGGACAGATCCAGGTCATTCGCGCGGACATTCGGTCGCCTTCGGACATTGAGCGCGCCCTGAACGGGGCCAGCGCCTGTGTGAACCTCGTTGGGATTCTCTACGAAACCCCCGGCGTGCGATTCGATGCCGTTCACCGCGAGGGCAGCCAAATCTTGGCCGAGGCCTGTGCCGCCAAGGGCATCACCCGGTTTGTTCAGATGTCGGCTCTGGGCGCCGATCCAGAATCCAATTCCGCTTATGCCCGGTCCAAGGGCCTGGCGGAAAAGGCCGTTCTCAAGGCCATTCCCACGGCGGTGGTATTGCGTCCGTCGATCATCTTTGGCACGGACGACAGCTTCTTTAACCGCTTTGCCCAGATGGCCCTTTATTCACCGGTCCTACCGCTGATCGGAGGGGGCACGACCCGCTATCAGCCGGCCTACGTTGAGGATGTCGCTGAGGCGGTCGCTTTGTCGATCAGCCAGCCGCAGCATGCCGGAAAGACCTTTAGCCTAGGCGGTCCGCAGGTCTATAGCTTTAAGGATCTAATGCAGATTGTAGTGCGCGAAACCCAGCGCCCGCGACTGCTGTTGCCACTGCCCTATTTTGTCGCCTCGTTCATTGCGATGGGCGGCGATCTGCAGGCGCTGGTGATGCCGCCGGTTTTAACGTCCGACCAGCTCAAGTTACTCCGTCTCGACAATGTGGTTCCCGCGGGTGAGCCCGGTTTTGAAGCCTTCGGGCTGCAACCGCGGTCTGTCGAGGTGGTGGTGCCGACCTATCTGTGGCGTTACCGTGATGGGGGCCAGTTCGCCCCGGAAGCGGCCTGAGGTCAATTTGAGGTGTGTCCCCGGGCGCATGTCCCGGGGATCCATGCCCCTAAAATCCGTACCTCTGGATCAGATTTTGATCCACAACAGGGCTAAGCCCAAGGTGCCTACGGCGATCCGCCAGTAGGCGAACGGGGCAAATCCATGGCGACTGACAAAGTCCAGTAGCACCCGAACCACAATCAGGGCGGTGACAAAAGCGGCGATCAAGCCCGTCGCGATCAGCCCAAAGTCATTAGGATCCAGCTTGTCCCAGGTCTTGTAGAGATCATAGGCAAAAGCCCCGGCCATGGTCGGCATGGCCAGAAAAAAGCTGAACTCAGCGGCGGCCCGTTTTTCCACCCGCATGAGCATGGCGCCCCCGATCGTCGCCCCTGAGCGCGAGACCCCTGGAACCATGGCCAAGCATTGAAACAGGCCAATCAGCAGGGCCGTCTTCCAGGTCAAAGCCATGGCATCGCTGTGGACCGGGGTTGGCGCTTTTTTATCTAACCACAACAGCAGAAAGCCCCCGACAATCAGACTGATACAGATGATCGTCGGGCTTTCGAACAGCACGGTCTTGATAAAGTCATGAGCCAGAACCCCGATCACAACCGCCGGGAAAAAAGCCACAAGGATGCTGATCACAAACTGGCGGGCCAATGGGTCCGTTGGCAGGCGCAGGACCACAGACCACAGCTTATTAAAATACACACTCAGGATCGCCATAATGGCGCCGAGCTGGATCAGGACCTCAAAGGTTTTGCCCGTACTATCAAAGCCCAAGAGGTGGCCGAGGAGCAGAATGTGCCCTGTCGATGAGACGGGGATGAACTCGGTCAGGCCTTCGACAAAGCCTAACAGCAACGCCAGCAGATAGTCACCCATGGGGCCCCCAAGAACCCCCAACGGGGTCAGGCGTCCTCAAGCGCCCGGGTGCGGCCTTGAGCCTCCGGTGCTAGGACAGGATTCGGTTCCCCGCCCATATAGCGGAAACGGGCGCGAACGGGAGTCCCTTGTGTGATCTGTTCCATCGCATGGGCCAACCACCCTGCAGCGCGTCCGACTGCAAACATGGCAAAGGCGGTTTCCCGGGGCAAATCGAGGTGGCGCGCAATCAGGGCCAAGGCGAGGGCAAAGGACGGGGGGCGTCCGGTCAGCACTTCGCCCGCAAGCAGGATTTCTTTGAGGTCGCCGCTCAGATCCGCGGCCGCGATCAGGGCCGCGGCACGGGAGTCGACACAGTCTGGTCCATCTTCAAAACCTGGGAGCCCTTGGCCTTCTGCGAGGCGGCGTCGGGCAACCGCATGGGGATTACCATCCCGGCGCACTTCAGCGACAAAGTTTTCCGCCATGACAAAGCGGCCCCCCAAGCGAGGACCGGACAGGGTCGATAGG
This sequence comes from Asticcacaulis sp., assembly GCA_036834925.1. Taxonomy (GTDB): domain Bacteria; phylum Pseudomonadota; class Alphaproteobacteria; order Caulobacterales; family Caulobacteraceae; genus Asticcacaulis. The sequence goes on along the minus strand of DAITMY010000023.1, from coordinate 10,366 downwards.
GCCGCCAAGGCACAGGTGGCCAGCGGGGCGTGGGTTGAGGCGGTAACCCGCGCGGCTAGGGTGGCTTCGTCTAGGACGTGATCCGCAGATAGGACCAGTGCCCGGCGGATCAGATGGGCATCGCGTTCCTGAACTTTCCAAACCCGCGCCAAGCGTTGATGCAGAAACAGCCGCGGCCCGCCTCCGGTGATGGCATCAACCATCTCATTGAGCACCGATGCGGCTTCGCGCTGAAGAGCCCCGCCGACACGGCCATGGGCGGCGGCATCTTCGTCTGCGCGCCGGGCGAGCATCGCCAAGGCCCGGGCTCTCGGGCCACCGGGAAAGCTGACATCCGGGCGCGGTTTGAGGGTCGCAAACGGGTTTTCGTCATCACAGCCCCATAGGAGCGCTGCGACGGCTTCGAGGGTCATGTCTTCAGCTAGAAGGCTGGCCTCTTGGTTGCGGAAATAGACCCGGCCATCGAGAACGACTGAAATCTCTGTATCCAGAGCCGCTTCGCCCCGGCTTAACCCACCACCCGACAGGGAAACGGGCGGTGCGCCGATGGCCCGCCCTCCGCTGCGTCCGGCAATGCGCTCAACATCGTCAGCGGCGTAAAGGCTCCGACGCGGATCAACGGGATCCGGCCGCGCGGCAATACGGCGTCGGCTGACATAGGCATAGAGCGTCTGGGCTTTGACATCCAAACGCTGCAAGGCTTCGGCGCGAGAAATCCAGTGACGGGTCATGATGCACTCATAGCAATCAAGATTGATCATGTCACTGTTGACGCGTAACAATCATCGCAGGACGCTCAAATTTCGCTTGTGGGGCGAGCCATGGCGTGGGGATCCAGCAAGACTGTGCTAAGCAGCCTCCATGACCCGATCTGATCAACCCCCCGAAGCCAGCTTGCCCAAAGAGGTCGGTCTCAAGACGTCGGCGACAGGATTTATGCCGGCCTTCAAAGACGCCGGGGCCGCGACCCGTTGGGTCACGCTGATGTCGGTTCTGGTTGCCCTGATCCTGATCGGGGTCAAGCTCGTTGTGTGGTTGATGTCCGGCTCCGTCAGCCTTTTGGCCTCACTGGCGGACTCGGGGCTGGATCTGATCGCCTCGGTGACGACATTTTTTGTCGTGCGCTATGCTGCCGTTCCGCCGGACGCGGAACATCGATTTGGTCACGGCAAGGCTGAGGCGTTTGCGGCCTTGTTCCAGGCGAGTCTGGTGTTTGCGTCGGCCGCTCTGATTGGCCAAGAGGCGCTGCATCGTCTGGGTGACCCCGAGCCGGTCCGGCAAGGGGGATTGGCGATCGGGGTGCTTGTGTTTTCCATCGTCCTGACCTTGCTGCTGGTGAGTGCGCAGCACCGGGTGATGCAGATATCTGGGTCACTGGCCGTCAAGGGGGACCGGATGCACTACATGGCCGACTTGCTGGCCAACCTCGTGGCGATCGCCGGTTTGGTCATCAGCGTGCTGAGCGGCTGGCATCAGGCCGATGCCATTGGCGGCTTTTTGGTGGCGGCCTGGCTTGTCTGGGGTGCGATCGGAGTTTTACGCGAGGCGGCCGATCATCTGATGGACAAGGGGATGCCCCCGGAAGATCTCCAAGCCATTGTCCGGTTGGTGCTCGAGGATCCCCAGATCAGCAATGTTCACCAGCTTCGGACCCGGCTGGGCGGCCCCTATGTCCACATCCAGATGCATGCGGATCTGGATCCGACCCTAACCTTGGAAACGGCTCATGCGATTGTGGTCGAGGCGGAAAAACGCATCCTTAGCCGATACCCCAACGCCGATATTCTTATCCATCCCGATCCACGTGGCCGGGCTGAACCCCATGGTGGGGCGTTTCAAGAGCTGACTGAGACCTGAAACACTCTGAAGCCTGAAACTCTCTGGGGCCTGATCGTGACAAGGTAAACGGCCTCTTAAGGCTTAAGGCGCTAGGGTGACGGCCTGCCTGTTTGGATATCTTTATGACGCTGTTGCGAACGCTCTATCATTTCCCGCTCGACCCTCATTCGCGCCAGGTCCGCCTCGCGCTGACCGAAAAGCGCTTGCCGTTTGACGAAGTGATTGTCCGCTACTGGGAGCCGGATCCGACCTTTGAAAGTCTGAATCCGTCGGGGCTCTTGCCGGTGCTGGTCGAACAGGAACAGCGTACCCAGCGCCAGCTCGTTGTGTGTGAATGTCGGGCGATTCTGGATCACCTTGAGGAAAGCGCCCCAACCCCTGCCCTGTGGCCGCGCGATCTGACGGAACGGGCTGAAGCCCGTCGTCTGGTGGGCTGGTTCGAGCGCAAGTTTGACTATGAAGTCAATGCTCTGCTCCTGCATGAGAAAATGGAAAAGCGCCTGATGGGGCTTGGGGCTCCCGATATGCAAGCCCTGCGCTCTGGTCGTGAGGCCATGAAGGGACACCTCAGTTATTTTGACCATCTCTTGGCGGGCCGCGACTGGCTGGCCGGGCGCCATCTTAGTTTCGCGGACTTCGCTGCTGGGGCGCACCTTTCCGTGCTCGATTATTTCGGCGATCCGCCCTGGAAGGACTATCCCAACCTCAAGACCTGGTACATGGCGCTGAAGTCGCGACCGGCGTTCCGGGCTCTGCTGATGGATCGTTTGCCGGGGGTTCCGCCAGCCGGTCATTATGACGACCTCGACTTCTGATTCCGGAACGATCCGTGAGGCGATCCGGGCGGAGGCGCTGTCTCTGGGCTTCAGCCTGTGTGGCTTTACCGATGTTCGTCGCCCTTGGGCGGCCGCCGACCGTCTGAGAGACTTTGTGGCGGCGGGGTATCATGGCCAGATGGGCTGGATGGAGGAAACGCTCGATCGGCGTGCACATCCCACCCATATGTGGACTGAGGCCAGCACCGCTGTGGTCTTAGGGCTTAACTATGGCCCGGACACCGATCCCCTCGCCATTCAGGCTCACCCAGACCGCGCTGGGATCAGCGTCTACGCCCAAGGCGATGACTATCACGATGTGATCAAGTCGCGGCTCAAGGTCCTCGGCGGCTGGATCGCACGACACTACGGCTGTGAGCTGAAGGTGTTTGTCGATACCGCCCCGCTGATGGAAAAGCCCTTGGCGCAACTGGCTGGGCTGGGCTGGCAAGGGAAGCACACGAACCTTGTGTCCCGCGATTTTGGCTCCTGGTTGTTTCTAGGGGTTATTTTGCTGGCTCTGCCCTTGCCGGAAGACACGCCTGAGCGAGACCATTGCGGGTCGTGTTCCGCTTGCCTGAGTGCCTGCCCGACGGACGCCTTTGTCGGCCCTTATCAGTTGGATGCCCGCAAGTGCCTGTCTTACCTGACGATTGAGTATCGCGGCGCTTGGCCTGAGGTGTTTCGCCGGGCCATGGGCAACCGCATCTATGGTTGTGATGATTGTCTGGCCGTCTGTCCTTGGAACAAGTTTGCTCAGGTCGGCCACGAGGCAAAGCTCAGCGCGCGGAACGAACTCAAAGCGCCGCGCCTGTTTGACCTGTTACAGTTGGATGGCCCGGCCTTTCGGGCGCTGTTCCGAAAATCTCCGGTCAAGCGCATCGGTCTGGCCCGGTTTATCCGCAACTGCCTCTATGCGGCGGGCAATGCGGGCGATCCGGATTTGCTGCCTGTGATCCGGCCTTGGCTGGAGTCTGAATACCCTGAGGTCAGAGGGGCTGCTGTCTGGGCGCTCCGGCGGCTTATGGACGGACTGACCTTTTCCGGGCTTGCCTCTGACGCGCTGAAGGGGGAAGAGGACCCGGATGTCCGCGCCGAGTGGATGGGGGAAATCGCATGATCGGAACAGACTCCAACGGCCCTACGCCCAAGGTGTCGGTGATCGTTCTCGCGTATCAAAGTGGCCCGTTCCTTGCCCGGTGTTTGGATGCCGTGCGGACCCAGTCCTTTGGCGATTATGAGCTGATTTTAGCGGACAATGGATCGTCTGATGGGGCACCGCAGGCCGCAAAAGGGGCCGACCCAGACCTTATTTTGGTTGAAAATGGGGACAATCTTGGCTTTGCCGAGGGCAACAACCGCGCCGCACAGGTTGCCCGGGGTGATTGGCTGGTCTTCCTCAATCCGGATGCCTTTGCTGCGCCGGATTTCCTTAAGGCCTTGGTGGCCGCAGCAGACCAAAACCCCGCCTATAGCCTGTTTACCGCCTGTCAGCGGGATGCGGCCAACCCTGAGCTTTTGGATGGGGCGGGGGATGTGATGTCCGGCTATGGTTTGCCCTATCGGGCGGGGCCGGGACAGCCGGTTTTATGCGCGCAAACTCCCGGAGAGGTGTTTGCGGCCTGTGGCGCGGCGATGATGATCCGGCGTGACCTCTTTGTTGATCTTGGGGGGTTTGATGCCGACTTTTTTTGCTATTGCGAAGACATGGATCTTAGCTATCGCGCACGTTTAGAGGGACACCGCGTTGCCTATGTGCCAACAGCTGTGGTCGATCATATTGGATCTGCGACCCTCGGTGTGCGGTCAGATTTTGCTTTTTTCCATGGCGTGCGAAATCGGTTGTGGTTGTTCTTCAAGGTAACACCGCCCGTGCTGCTGGCCTTGAGCCTGCCCTTGCATCTTCTAGCGACAGCTTTACTCGGGGCCGCTGCGTTGCGCGGACCTCAGGGACCTGTCTTTATCAAAGCGTTGCACTCTGCCGTTAAAGGATTCCCTGGGGTTTTTCGCAAACGCAAAACGATTGGGGCTAGGCGTCGGCGAAATTCTTTGTCAATTATCATACAAATGACTTGGTCCCCTTGGCACCTGTTCGGTCGAAAGCCGGATATTCGCCCGTTCAAACGGGCCGGTCATATCAAATAAGTTGGGGAGTTTAGCCTATGTCGTGTCTGACCGCCGAGGTCCAAGAAGCCGCCCGCGCCGCCACCGGATCTATTCTGGATCAGTTTTCCGCCGATCCGAAACGCCAGGAGCGGATGAGCCTGTCGGTGGGCGCGATCTATCTGGATTTGGCGAAGCAAGGTTGGGACCGCGCGACCTTTGAGGCGCTGATCCACATGGCCGAGCAAAGCTCGCTGTCGGATGCTCGAGCGCGGATGTGGTCGGGCGGGGCGATCAATCAATCGGAAAACCGGGCGGTTCTGCATGTCGCCTTGCGCGCGACAGATTCGGAAAATGCGCTGGCGCGTGGCAAGGCTCTGGCTGACGAGGTCGCCGAGGGGCGTGCCGCCATGAAAGCTTTTGCCGAGGCTGTGCGCAGCGGTACGATCCGGGGCAGCACCGGAAAACCCTTCCGCGCGATCGTGCATATCGGGATTGGTGGGTCGGATCTCGGGCCGCGCGTGCTGTGGGATGCCCTTCGTCCCGCTCAGCCGGATTTTGACCTGCGCTTTGTTGCCAATGTTGATGGGGCCGAGTTGTCCCTTGCCTTGACGGGCTTGGATCCGGAAACCACGCTCGTCATTGGCGTATCCAAGACCTTTGGCACCCAGGAAACCCTGGCCAATCTGATCAAGGCGCGGGACTGGCTGGCGTCGCACCTCGGCGAGGACAAGGCCGGTCAGCATCTGGCGGCGGTCAGCGCCGCTCCGGGAAAAGCGGCGGCCTATGGCATTGCGGCGGATCGGGTCTTCAGCTTCCGCGACTGGGTCGGCGGTCGATATTCGCTGTGGTCTGCGGTGAGCCTCAGTGTGGCGGTGGCGCTCGGTTTTGATGTGTTCCAGCGGTTGTTGGATGGGGCCCGCGAAATGGATCAACATTTCCTGCTGGCACCGATGGCTCAAAGTGCGCCGGTCCTGCTGGCCTTAGCCCAGTACCATAACCGGGTCTTGCGCGACCGACCCGCCCGTGCGGTCATTCCCTATGTGCACCGCTTGCGTCGTCTGGCGGCATTTCTGCAGCAGTTGGAGATGGAGTCCAACGGCAAACAGGTATCGCCGGATGGGCAACCCGTCTCCCACCCGACCAGTCCGGTCGTGTTCGGCGATGAGGGCACCAACACCCAGCACGCCTTCTTCCAAATGCTGCACCAAAGCCGTGATGTCGTGCCGGTCGAATTCATTGCCGCCGTCCGTAATCCGGAATCCACATCGGACATGCAGCAAAAGCTGCTGGCCAATATGATTGCCCAGAGCGAAGCCTTCATGACGGGCAAAAGCCTCGAAACCGCCCAGTCTGAGCTGGCGTCCCAAGGGGTCTCTGCGGCGGAAATCGAGAGCTTAGCCCCGCAGAAGGTTTGCCCCGGGAACAAGCCATCGACGGTCTTGTTACTTGATTCCCTGACCCCGGAAAGCCTTGGCGCTTTGCTGGCCCTCTATGAGCACAAGACGTTTGTCGAAGGGATCCTTTACGGGATCAATAGCTTCGATCAGTGGGGTGTTGAGCTGGGTAAAACCCTCGCTAACGAAGTCCTCAAGGCCTTTGAGGGGCAAACGAACAAAGCCTATGATTCCTCTAGCGCAGCTTTGATCGCGCGGTGTCAGGTCGTCTAGCGTGCCGCTTAGGCGGGTAACAAGGGGTCCCGAGCGGGCTGTTCGAACACGTTGACCACGGACAAGTCGGTGGCGGAATTGATACCCATCAGTTCCGCCAGTCGTTTGCGAGCGCGGCTAACCCGGCTTTTGATGGTGCCAACCGCGCACCCGCAAATGGCCGCTGCCTCTTCATAGGACAGGTCAGAGGCGCCAACGAGCGTCAGAGCTTCCCGCTGGTCTGGCTGAAGTTGCGCAAACGCGATCTGAAAGGCTTGCATTTCAATTGCACCCGCCTGGTCCGGGCGGACGCTCAGAGTCGCCGCGTGACGCCCATCGATGTCTTCAACTTCTCGGCGTGTTTTGCGCAGGGTGGTATAATATTGGTTTCTTAGGATCGTGAATAACCAAGCCCGCAAGTTTGTACCGTGTTTGAACTTAGCCTCGTTTTTCAAAGCCTTCAGGACCGTTTCCTGAACAAGGTCATCGGCGGCGGAGCGGTTCTGGACCAAGGACCGGGCGAATGCCCGTAAGCTTGGCAACTGCTCTATCAGGCTGTCACGAAACGCCCGCGCCCTTGTCTTTTGAAGGTCAGGGCCACTCATATTGGTTTGCCTTCCAGCTCAGGGGCTGACTCAGGCGCCGAAACGGACGCTGATTCAGGGGCCGACACTGGGGCCGACACGTATGGCTGAGTCTCTAGGGTGGCTAGAAGGTTCAGCAGCGTCTCCGGGATTGGTTCGTGGATGACGCTCGAAAACAGGTCTGAGAGGTGTTTGGTCAAGACCTCTACAGAGCGGCCTAGTCCGTTCACTTCGGTCGACCCAGCCTGTATCGGGACACGAGAGATCACGCGCCAGTCCTTTTTGCGCCATACCGCAGTTTTCCGCTTGTCAGGCCCGGGTGAACCCTCCGGGTGGACTTAGCCTAGAGCAACGCTCAGACAGACCCCAAGTTCCGACCGCCCTTAAAAAAGCTTAAGCGCCGACCGCGTCTACCGGGCTTGAAAAAAACAGAGCCTGGCTGATTGCGGCCCGGACAACTTCCGGACGGAATGGTTTGGTGATCAAAAAAGCGGGCTCGGGCCGCTCGCCAGTCAGAAGTCGCTCCGGAAATGCTGTGACAAAGATCACGGGAATACGGGTTTCGGCAACGATATCCGATACGGCATCTATACCGGACGATCCGTCAGCGAGCTGGATATCTGCAAGAATAAGGTCTGGACGCTCGGCCCGGGCTTTACGGACGGCATCGTGTGCCGTGCGGGCCTGCCCGACGACCCTATGACCAAGCCCCGAGACAATGTCACACAGGTCGAGCGCAATTATGGTTTCGTCTTCGATGATCAGGATCCGGGCGGAAGGCTGTTTGGCGATCTCGTCTAACGCCCGTGCAACCAAATTTTCGCTTTCAGCCAAACTGATTCCAAGAATTTCGGAAACGTCTCGAAGCGTGAACCCTTCGAGCGTATTCAAGAGCAAGGCCTGTCGATGTAATGCGGGGAGAGCATTCAGTCGTGCTTGGGGTGGCGCGATCACTTCGGTCGTCGTTTCATCCAGCGCAATGCGCCCGGCTTGCAACAAGGTTTGACAAAGGCGGTACAAGGCGATCCGGACATCATCCGTTGCTCTAATCTCGTCCGGGTGCGCAATCAGGGCCTTGAGCGTCGCGGCGACACAGGCATCCCCGTTGGACTGTGTCCCCGTCAAGGCCCGACAGTAACGACGTAAATAGGGCAGGTGGGGCAACAGGCGCGATGAAAGTGTCATCTGGGCATCTCCGTGACAAACAGATCTAGCCTGAACCATGGTGGCCTCGCGTGACGGCTTGGTCAAACGGTGTTATGTAAAAAAATGTGGTTGGTAGATGTTTTTGGGGAACTTTTGCGACTTGGGGCGACTTTTGTTGTTGGAAGCCCTTATGACAGTGATGAGCCGTGTGCGCACCCGAATGCGGGGTGAACCTTATGGGCCGTCCTCCACCCGGTGCGGTTAGGAAACGAAAGTGTCGACTGGATCTGAGGACAGTGTCGTGGGTAGGGCTGACTCCGCCAGCGAGTCGGACTCGGGGCGGCTAACCGGTGAGACCGACCCGGTAAAAACGGCGGGTGTAAACCCCACGGATAAAGTCACGCAGCTCACAGATCTTAGCCGCCGAGCGGTATCGGCCACATTAGGTCATACACTAGAAAAAGACCTGCTCAGCGAGGCCTTACGCAAGCACTACCAGTCCGTCTTGGACGAGCCCTTACCAAACAGCCTGCTTCAGCTTCTAGGGGCCCTGCCGGAGCAGGATGCGGAGGATCCGCTCTGAATGCGGCGCCTCCCTATTGCAGATAGCTTCCGTGTCCTTGGACTGAACACGGTCCGTGATCGGTTACTCGCGATCTTGTTTGTCGCCCTCTTACCGGCGGGACTACTCGCATTTCAATCTGCTCGGGATATTGTGGAGCGGCGGGAGCGCCTGATCGATCAGATCGTGATGGACCAGGCTATGACTGCAATTCAGGCGGAGAGCCGCGCAGTTGCCTTGGCCCGGGGCATGCTGCTTGCCATCAATCCAAACGCAGTCTCAGAGCCACGGGATTGCCCAGCAAACTTTTCACAAATTCGGACGACCCTTCCGGACATCCTCAGTCTGGCTGTCTGGAATGAGGAGGCCGAACAAATCTGTGCGTCGCCACAGGTCTCTCGGCCTGTATTGCTATCCCAGTCTTTCCCAGAGTTACTGGCCGTGATGCGGGAGCGAAAAAGTACGATGGCGGGTTACGTCCCGCAAAACTTTTCCGGTCATGCCGTGGTTTTTGTCGCCGAACCTCACTTTGATTCGCGTGGGCGCTTGGTTGGGGCATCAAGCCTTGGATACTCGGTTGAGGGAGTCTTAGCGCGATTATCCAAGGGTCAGCACGGCTATTCGTTTAGCGTGGCTTTGGTGGATTCATCCGGTCAAGTCGTTGCGCGTCGAGGTGATTTCGAAAATCAGGCCTTGCCGTCCCGTTCCTTACTGCGGGCCAATATGGCCACCGATGCGCAAGGGTTCCGGGACCGGGATCATGCGTTTGCCTTGGTGCCGTATCATCACCCAGACCTCTATGTGTTGGTGCATGCGGATCTTCCGAATGGACATTGGCGCGATGAGCTTGTTGCCGGTCTATCGGTCGCCTCTCCAGTACTGATGATGGTGCTGACATTGGTTCTGGTTTGGATCGCGACGGATTTTCTGCTTGTCAGGCCATTGGCGACAGTAACCCGCACGGCTGCCGCCTATGTGGCGCGCGAACGTCCTTCGGCTACTCCGGAGTTGGCGAATGCTCCCGAAGAAATTCGACGATTGGACGAGTCTTTGCGGACAATGGCTGAAGTCTTAGTCGGTCGCGAAAAGGTCCTGTCCCAAGCGCTAGAGGATGAAAAAGCCCTGTTGCGTGAACTGCATCATCGGGTGAAGAATAATCTTCAGATGATTATTAGTCTGTTGGCGATGCAGGCGAGGGATATCGACTCCGGACCAGCCAAGGCTTCGCTCTTATTGGCTCAGCAACGGGTCTATGTGCTGTCCCAAGTTCATCAGCAGCTTTATGCCAGTGGTCAGCTTGCCGCTGTCCGTATCGATGGTCTGGTTGCGGATCTAATCCGCAACGTTCTGTCAGTTCAGATGTCCGGCACGGCGCAAGAGGCTGGGGTTGAGGTGGCTTTACAGCTTGAGGCCGTTTCTGTTCCTGCAGACTATGCCGTGCCCTTGGCCTTTATTGCTACAGAAGCGCTCGTGAGTGCCCTAGAGACGGTTGCGGATCGGCCCTCAGTGCAAATTTTTGTCCGGTTGAGCTATGATCCTGAGGGACGGGTTCGTTTCACACTCGATGTTCCCAACGGCCTAACCGATGAGGTCGCGGATGCGATGCCACGTTTGATTTCCGCTTTTTGCCAACAACTCGGGGGTGAAATTCTCCGGCCTCCGCCGTTT